>JALTMC010000354.1 GCA_027005175.1 Myxococcales bacterium | reverse complement strand
GGTATAAGCACTACCTCTTTTACTCAACCCCCTGCTTCAGGTGAGTGTTTTGCTAGCAACGGGTCTTCACAAAACGGGGACACGAAAGTCTCGTTGTAGTACTAGGAGGCAGACATGATCTCGTAGCTTCCTTTACCGTTATGATTCTCAATCATTATCGCAGCTGACATGGCGTTTTGCGGGATAATTGCTCGAATGTACTCGTATTTCGATCGCAAGTAATGAACGATTTGTTCGGCAGCCTCCAGTTCTCCACCAGGGCTATGGATTATCAAGTCAAGCCGAGCTCCTGCCAAGCCATGAAGCCCTGCAAGTCTGGCATTGAGACAGACAAGGCATAGGCAGGTATCTGCTTAGAGCCTGATGTAAAAGCGGTGGAATAAAGGATTGTGTCGTTTCCGGTAAAATTGCTGAGCTGCTTAAGGAAGCGTCGTCTCACGTCATCTGTGGCCCGCTGCTGTCTTTTTGTAATCTCAGCGGCTATGCTATTTCGTGCAGGCATCTGTCGCCCCCTCATAGGAGTGATAGATCTGTGGTGCAGGGCGAGAGCGGTGTATCTGCTCCACGAGTTCAAGACTTTTGATGACGTCAGGATCAAGGCAACCGTCGGTGGCACTTAAGAGTTCGCTCCAGCTTTGGGCCTCTGTTATTTTTCTTTTTTGGACGCTACCCGACTTTTTGATCATGATCATCTTTCCTTCCGCATGAGTAGTGTTATACGCTTCCAGAGTACGGCCTCCTTGTTAAAAAGGTCAAGACTTTGACATGCCACGAACATGATCGATTGTTTAGCAGAGATCGATCTTATGCTTACACAGACTCAGAGTGGCTCCATTTTATTTCCTTGAACCCCGCTTCTTGATATCGACCACCTTCTTCCCGTACACGACTTGGAAGGGAATGGCTGGAAAGAGAGTGATTGCCAAGGCGTAACTCTCCTGTAAGGCACGTAAAGGTCATTCCTTCCGAGTCAAACGCGGGGTGGAGGAGACTGAGCTATTGTTCAGCTTGGAAGGAAAAACTCTAACAGTTGTTCGTTTGTACTTCCTGTCACCCAAAGGTTTCGAGCCCATTCCAAAAGTCCTTCCCATCATTGTCGTATCAATGTGCAAGAACGCTGACCCTGTGAGGTCTTCTTACCTGCCCAGGCAAACCTTTCTCATTTTTGAGAGACTTCTTATGTGCTTTTGTACAGGAAAGGATCTAATAATTCCAGGCCGCAGTCCTCAAAGTCGCGAGTGTTTCTTGTTGCTATGACAAATCCTTTGGAGCGAACAATTGCTGCGATCTGGCCATCAGGTAGTTGTGTTTGATTGTCGACGAAAAAACGAACCTTAACTTGACAAAAATGTTTTGTCTTGATACTTTTTGTGTGGTGTAAGGAAAGACTGTATCTAACAGGAGACAGCCATGGAGAGGAAAAAGGGACCAGTGTGGCTTTTTGCATATAATTACAGCGGGGTTGCCGATGGATCGAGCAAAAATAACGTATCCTCTGCATATTGTGAAGGAGTTGATTGCTAATGGTAAATGTGAGTTTACACGTCGTGCGCTAGAGACTATCCAAGACCACTTTGGAGAAACAGAGGCTTGGGCTTGGGAGGTGATGTTGTCTTTGGACAGTCGCCGGGATTTTTACAAATCGACCAATAGCAACCATAACCACAAAATATGGCTTGATGTCTATAAAACAAGATATGATGACTTTGACATCTACATAAAATTCCAACTAGTCGGAGATCGGGTCATCGGACAGGAGATCAGAGTAACGTCCTTCAAAACAGATGAAAGCTCTTTTTAGGAGAGGTTCAAGTTTTCTGAACCAAGGAGAAGAGAAGATATGTCGAAAAACAATAAAGTATTAGATACAGTAGGCGAGGTTTGTGAACTTTGTGAAGTTGGAACCGTTGAATTGATATCCACAGACCGCGTGCTTCGATACAAAGGTGAAGAAAAAGAACTTTTTGGTTTGGAAGTAACCCAATGCACTGAATGTGGTGATGGTTTTTACACGAGGGCTTCTAAAAGCAGGGTTAATAGGGGTTTTGCTGATTTGAAAAGGAGAGTTGATGGTTTTCTTACTTCTGAGGCTCTCGTGGCCTTTCGGAAGGAGCACAAGCTGACCCAGGAAGATCTTTCTGGGCTTCTTGGTATGGCTCCTAAAACAATAGCAAGGTATGAAACAGGTTTTGCCATTCAAAGCAAGCAGGTAGATCTGATGTTGCGAATGCTTATAAATACACCTTCTAATCTCCGCTGGCTCTCGGCATTAACAGGGGTTGAGGTATCTGGAGCATGGGCTGAAAAAGGAGGAAGAGTTGTTTCTTGCCCGGGAGCATTCGTGCCACTACGTATTCCCAAAGAAGAGTTTTTACAAGACAGGGAGTCTTTTCGTGAAGAAGAAAAACCATATTGCCGAGATGCAGCTTGACTATTTTGAAGTCATTCATTCAGAACTGTCGGAAAAGCTCGAAGGAAAAGGTGATGATCTCAAGGTGGGTCTTGAGTTCCAACCTTTGCGTTCTGAAGATGATGGCGATGAACAACTTGGACTCAAGGTTTGTTTGGACATCAATAAACGGCGACGTGATGTTAAGCTCAAGGGCTCTTTTGAGGCTACGGCCATCTTCTCCTTTACGAACTCATTGGAGCCACAAACAAAGTTTAGGATGCTTTTGTATAATGGTTTAGCGATTGTATACGGTTTGTTTCGTGGAATCGTATTTCAAAAAGCATCTTCCATCCCACCAAACTTACGATTGCTACCGGCTTTGAATATTGTAAAACTTGTTGACGAGGAGAGAGAAAAGTTTATGGTGAGTCGAGACGAGCTTGAGAGTGTGGAATAGATTCCTATATTTTTCTTCAGCAATAGTATGGATTTCGATAGGATCTCACTTCTCTCCTCAGAGTGGGACTTGACAGTTTGTGGGTTTTACCCACAAACTACTGTGGTGGAACGATTTTTACTACCGCAATTTCATTGATGACTTTGCTGTTCTCCTCCGCAATGCAGATGTCCCACTCCGCCTCAGCCTACATTGTTTCACTGCCTGTTGAGTTCTGCAGATATTCAGGGGATTTCGCGAAGTCCATTTCTTTGACAGCTTGTCAGATACCCGTTGTTCGTTCTAAAACATTCTTTTGTGAATGGCTGGATAGCTGGACAGTTGTGGTTTATTTTTAATTCCCGAATTTTTGCATTAACTGTTCGAGTTGCTCACGATCGCGAAATAGGATACGGATTGCGATGCGACGACTGGCCGAAGGGTTCTCTGTACCGTCGGGGTTGCGGATGGGTCGGGTGGGTCCATAGCCTGCGGCGGTGATCAGGCCACGTTGACTCCAATAGCTTGCGCCGTGCTTGAGTAGGAAGCGTAGAGCCGAAAGCGAACGTCGGGTGGAGAGCTGCCAGTTGAGACTCTTGTCGCCCTCGCTGCTGGTGTAGCCCTCCAACACAATTCCCGCGATATACGGTCGATTCAGTGGATGCTTTAGAACCTTGTGGATCTGTGCCCAGGTCTGTTGGAGGTTGTGTTTTCCCTGGCTTTGGAGAGAGGTCCGGCCCGCCCGAAACAAAATCTTGGCTCCCAACATAATCGAACCCCCCTTGGTGTCGAAGTTGATCAGTTTTGGGTCGTCGAGATTTTTACGCAGTGCCGTAAATATGCGTTGGATGATCCGTTTGCGTACTCCGATATACGCGGCGATCTGGCTCTGGCACTTTTGTCTCTGTTGGTCAGCTTTGGCTAGGGCTGCTTCGGCTTTGCGTCTCGCCTCTTCGATTTGTTGTCGTTCAATCTTTAGCTTGTTGAACATCTTCTCCAGTGTTTTCTTGGCACCCATTGTGCTGCGTAAGCGCTGCTCTGTTTGCTGGAGGTCTGCGAGCAAACGTCGGTTGGCGTCTCGCTCGGACTTGAGTTTGTTACGCTGGCTTTGGATCTCTCCTTGTAGCTTTCGTAACTGCTGCTCACGCTGCTTTAATTTTTGTTCTTTGCTATCGAGCTGTTTGCTGTAGGTGTGAACCTGAGACTCCGCCTGACGAAAGTTGATAATAAAGAACATTAATCCCAAAAAGATGACGAGCACAAATGCGCCCAAGAGGTCGGTGAATGCGGGCCAACCTCCGTCATCGCTTGAGTTTGACGATGCAGGAGGTGGAAATCTTGGTGTGGATCTCATCAGAAAAAAACCTCTTATGTTGTGGGCTTTTTTTAGCCCCCTCTCGATCGCGGACCCGGCAGAATCAAGCGGATTTGGCGGGGGTCGTTGACGGCTGCTCTCTCAGTCTTTCTTGGGTCGCAAAGTACCGATATTGTCGGATGACTCCAACAACTGGTCGATCTCGTGCTCCAGCTCGTCCGAGAGGGAGAGTTGGCTTGTTGCTTGGGTCTCTGAACTGTTGGAGTTGAGGGAGTTGGGGTGAAAACGCAGCCGGTTGGCTATATCCGCCAGGTGACGAGTGGTGTCGGCCAACTTCTGAGCACTTTGTTCATTGACCTGGGCCAAGCGGTCGATGCTTCCAAAACGCTCGCCTAGATCCAAAAACATTCGTTGCCAGGTGTCGCGCTCTTGGATATCGCGCTGACACAACATCTCGATGGATTGATTGAGCCCTTGTGCGCTGAGTTGAAGGCTGCGATGGGCCGGACGCAACGTATGTTTGAGCACCTCCTTCAGTTTCTCGGGTAGCTTGCGCTCGTGCTCTTCTATGACCTCCACGGCCTGAGTCAACGCCTCATGTTGATGGGTCAACCCAGCGATGCGTTCCTCCAACACGCGCTCGGTGTGGGCGATGGGAGCTATCGCTGCATTGGCTGTTTGCGAGAACTCTGTGACGAGCTTGGAGAGCTGCTCCATCTCTGTTCGCCATTGCTGTAGAGCGGTAACTGTTGTGTTCAATCCCTGGACGGATTGAGCCAACTGCTCTGGTAACGTGGTGAGGCGGTTGATTTGGGCTACAAACCGCTCTTGGAACGGGGTAAGCGCAGCAGACAGTTGCTCGGTGATTCCACTTTGTGCATCACTCAAGGCCTTGGGAAGCTCTGCCAGTGCCTGTTGTGTTGTGTGGGACAGTGCCGACGATGAACTCTGCAGGCCGAGCTGGGCGATATGTGGATAGAGTTCACGCTGGCAACGTTGAGTCAACTGCCGGTGGAGGTGAGTGTATTCTTTATTTCGGGTGCGTTGGTCTCTTGCGGCTAAGGTGTACATATAGCGCAGAACCAGTGAGGCGATGAGGCCACAAACGCTAGTCCAGAATGCTGTACCCATCAACGGCAGGACCTGCTGCAATCCGCCAGCCAGTTGTTTCAGTCCGCCGGAGTAGGGAAGCTGAGTCAGGGCACCGGTCAGACCTATAAACGTCCCTAGTAAGCCGAGCAATACCGCAACGCCAGGCAGCCTCTCCCACCGTCGCGCGGGCTCTTCCTGGTGGTGGAGATAGGGGTGCTCCTCCAGCGCCGAAGAGAGCATTCGCTGGCTGCTGACTTCAGCGGAGGGGAGCGGCATTTGCGCGTCGATTTGTGATGCTAGATCTGTGAGCCACTCCTCGCGCAGACGCTTCGTAAAGTGTTCTTTGTTCATCTCCTCTACGAGCCGATCGAGTTGCTGCTTGCACGACTCTTTGAGGGCGTCCCACTGTTCATCCCAATGACGCTGGTTGTCGCGCAGTTTCCACCACTGGTGGGCCACCACGGCTAGCGTACCTAAAAGTAACACGCTGTAGAGACTGTTGAGTATGCCGCCAAAAGCAAGTTGTCCAAGTTGGGTGAGCATCGAATCATAACCTTTTGTTTTTTCAGTACTATATCTTTGGGATCTTTAAGGTTCTGCTTATCATCGCGCTGCCACTGACAGCATAGATGAGTGTGAAGGGATGAAGGTTCCAGAAGAGTGGCTTGTACGAACCAAACCAGAAGAGCGTACCGGTGCGATCGGTGGCAAACGCGATCCCCAGCAACAGCACGATGAGCAGGCTGGTTGGGATAGGAGTTCCCTCGTAATATTTGACCTTGCCGGACTCATCGCTGAGTTGGTCGGCTGTCACATTAAATCGCGCCAATCGACTGATCCCACAGACGACAAAGTAGGTCAGGATGACCATATCCCAGCCGCCGCGCAGTCCCAGTGTATAGCCGAGAACAGCAGGTGCTACGCCAAAGGATACGATGTCGGCCAGGGAGTCGAGATCAGCTCCCAAGACGGAGACTTTGTTTCCTCTTCTGGCGATAAAACCATCGAGTATATCGAAGATGAGCGACAACAGTAACAATACAAAGGCAGGCCAGAGGATCGCCTTCTGATGTCCTGCTGCGATATACTCCAAACAGATAAACAGAGACGTTGTTCCACAAGCTGCATTGGCGAGGGTGAATAGATCGGCCAGGGTATAGGCACGCAACATGGAAAAGTGTTTTTTGGATTGAGATGAATTCATCAAAAAAGAATCCTAAACATCAGAGGTTTATTATCGATGGATACCTTGTATCGATAGATACCTTACTTGGAAGAAGGATGGTTCTCCGCTGCTGTATCACGGACACAATGGGCACATCTTGTTTGTATCTTACATCTTGCGTTGGAGAAATGCGAGAATTGCGCTATATTAAGGCAATTCTCCTTGTCGAAACCATTCTTCCTTTTTCTTTTGTTGATGTTATCGTTTTGTGGTGTGTGTGATGAGTGCAATTCTTCCTGGTCAGCGATGGATGAGTGAGAGCGAGCCCGAGCTAGGTTTGGGGCAAATTCGTGAGATATCTGAACGTTTTGTGGTCATCTCTTTTGCTGGAAGTGAGGTGGAGAGACGCTATACGATGTCCAGCGCACCTCTGCGTCGGGTTCAGTTTCGCAAAGGAGATAAAGTCGAGAGCCGTACCGGTGAGTTTTGTGTGGTAGAGCGGGTGGAAACAGTAGATGGTTTGTTTGTATATCATGGTGCCGGGCTCTTGATTCGGGAAGAGGATCTCAGCGATCGTTTGAGCTTTGACTCACCAGAACAACGGCTACCTATGGGGCAGTGGGATGCTCCCGATGACTTTCAATTGCGACTGGATGCACTGGAGTTGTTGTGCCAATGGTATCGCTCTCCCGTGCGTGGCCTGGTGGGGGGGCGAATGTCACTGCTTCCTCATCAGCTGTATGTGGTCCAACAGGCCATATCTCGACAACAACCGCGATTACTGTTGGCTGATGAAGCTGGTTTAGGGAAAACGATCGAAGCTTGTCTCATTTTGCATCATCTGTTGGCTGTGGGTCGCATCGAACGTGTCCTCATTCTCTTGCCAGAGTCACTTGTTCATCAATGGTTTGTCGAGTTGTTGCGGCGTTTTAGCCTTGTCTTTCAAATCGTAGATGAGCCCTATTGTTTGGCCCAAGAAGAGGCTGAGCCAGGAAGCAATCCATTTGCGTTGAGACAACTGAACCTCTGCGATATCGATACGTTGCTTCACTCCCCGCAGCGATACGAACAGGCACTGGAGGCTGGTTGGGATATGGTGATTGTGGATGAAGCACATCATATAAAAGACGGTACAGAGGTGTACCAAAAGATCCTCAAGCTAACATCGTGCTCGTGGGGTGCTTTGTTAGTTACAGCAACACCCGAACAACTCGGTCTGGAGAGTCACTTTGCCCGGTTGCGCCTGCTTGATCCCGAACGGTATTCTGACTTTGATGATTTTATAGCACAAAGCAAGACATACCAACAGCTTGCTAGCTTGATCGATAGCTTGCTGCAAGATAACTCAACGCAAGCTACAAAACAAGCTATCGATGTCGAAGGAATATGGAAAGATCTGGACATTGAAACGTCACAGGGAGATGCGATTAAGGCAGCGTTCTCTGCTGAAGCCTATGAACGAAAAGAGGTGGTACAAACCTTATTGGATCGGTACGGTATGGGTCGTGTGATGTTTCGCAACACTCGGGCTGCTGTCGAGGGGTTTCCTGTGCGTGAGGTTCACTTGTACCCTCTGGAAGCAGAGCCTGATGTGAGCATTCAAGATGATCCACGTATTGCGTGGTTGGCTGACTTCTTACGGAATAACAAAGACAAGGTTCTTTTGATTTGCAAAACCAAAGAGTTGGTACAGTCGATATCTGAGATCTTGCCCCATCACATCCATCTCCCAACAGCATTGTTTCATGAGCAACTCACATTAATTCAGAGGGACCGAAATGCCGTGTGGTTTGCTGATCCAGACGGTGCTCAGTTGTTGCTTTGTTCTGAGGTTGGCGGAGAAGGACGCAACTTTCAATGTGCCCATCACCTCGTTTTGTTCGACGTCCCTCACGATCCTGAGCTGCTAGAGCAACGCATTGGTCGCTTGGATCGGATAGGGCAGGGCGATCGGATCTTTCTCCATATTCCCTATCTCAAACACACCGAGCAAGAGGTCTGGGTTCGCTGGTTTCACGAGGGCCTGGATGCACTGTCTCATACCTTCCCTGCTGGGTTTCGTGCCTTGGAGGAGTTTGAGCCGCGCTTGAAGGAACTCTCTGAAGCTCAGGCTTTTCTGGAGTTTTGGGATGATGACGAATACGATACAATGTCGGAATTTAACCTCACCCAAGAACTCGCAGTTGATACAATGATCTCGGATACTGTGGGGTTTCGAGATGCTTTGTTAGAGCAACTCGAAGCGGGACGCAATCGATTGTTGGCGTTGAGTTCGTATGCTCCTGAGAGTGCGATGCAGACACTTTTGGCGATTCTCAAAGAGGAAGGTTCACGCAAAACAGTCGATATTGTGTCCCGATTGTTCCAGTATTTGGGAGTTGATATCGAGCCTTTGACAGAGTTGACCTGGGATTTGCAACCTGGAATGGGTCTGCATGAAGACTTTCCCTGGCTCACAGGTGAGTTGATGCGGGTTTCCTTTGACCGAGAGTTTGCACTTCAACATGCCACAACTGTCTTTCTAAGCCTGGATCATCCTATGGTAGTGGGAGCGATGGATCTGTTACTCGGAACTTCCGCAGGAAATTGCAGTGTTGCGCTCTGGGAAGAAGGTGAACAGCCGGTGCTTTTGTTGGAGGCCATCTTTGTTCTCGAATGTGTGGCACCACGCCCCCTGAATATCGAACGTTTTCTTCCACCAACGCCCATTCGCTTGGTTGTCGATCATCATCTGGATAACGTTTCGTCAGAATACCCCTCTCATGTGTGGGGGGATGAGCTGGTACCAGGTGTTCCCGAGCAACTATTGCAGCATAAAGTGCTCTTTGAAGAACAAGTCCCTTCGATGCTTCGGGCCTGCCGTAAACTTGCTATCACACAACAGTCTGATTTGTTGGCGTTGGCCGCGACAGAAGTTGAGCAACTTCTCGAACCGGAGATTCAGCGTCTTTCTTATCTACAAACCGTTAATCCTGCTGTCTCAAAAGATGATATTCGATTGGCTGAACAAGAGCTGGCATCGCTACAAGCACACATCCAACAAGCACGATTGCGGTTGGATGCTGTTCGATTTATTCTCAAAGGCTAAGATGAAATAGTTCTCTTGATTACAGTATATTGGAGTTTTTTCTTGACATACGTTTTGAACTGGGACTAGATAGTTCCTATAGGTGACTATGGTTGCCTATAGAAATCGTAAGAGCGATAAATATACCCTGATGTGAGTGGTATGGAGTTCGATAGGGATGGTTAAGAAATTTTTTCCAGAGATTCACAGGCTTGTATCTGCAAGCTCTCCTCATCCTGAAAATACCCAATACAAGGTGTCCATTGGAGTGGAAGATTGGGGAGGTGGTTATGTTTCGGTAATCAAAGTGCAGATGGTTTACGATGGCTCAGTTTCGGGGAGGAAAAGTCCATCCTACCCTCTAGGAACGGATGATCATAGGAGGGTGTTGGAAGCTGTGAATGAGCTTCTAGAAGAAAAGAGTATCACAAGCTTGTAATATTGTTCTATTGAGTTTGAAGTGAGAGGTTGCGATGATCCAGTCGTTAGAAGCAATGGAACCCCGGCAGTGTGAGATACTTGAAGGTGATGCTCAAGGGGTTCTTCAAACATTGCCAGACAATGCTTTTCAGTGTTGCATCACAAGTCCTCCATATTGGGGATTGCGAGATTATGGCATTGCTGGTCAGATCGGTGCTGAGATGGATTTGGATGAATATTTGTCGAGTATTAGAGCTGTGTTTCGAGAGGTTCGGAGAGTTTTAAGAGATGATGGCACATTGTGGCTGAATATAGGAGATAGTTATACGAGTGGTGGTCGTAAGACTAGAGCTACAGACAAAAAAAATCCTGCTAGAGAGATGAATTATAGACCACCTACGCCTTCGGGTTTGAAACCGAAAGATCTTATAGGTGTTCCGTGGAAAATAGCTTTTGCATTGCAGGAAGATGGATGGTATTTGCGCTCAGATGTCATCTGGTACAAGCCAAATTGTCAGCCTGAGTCCGTCAAAGATAGACCTACCCAGGCTCATGAATATCTATTTTTGTTTTCAAAGTCAGAGAATTACTATTACGATCGAGAAGCGGTGAAGGAGCCCGCGCAAAAGAAGGGGACGTTTCGAAATAGGCGTTCGGTTTGGTCGATAAACACAGAGCCTTTCAAGGGCGCGCATTTTGCCGTTTTTCCTCCTCAGCTTATAAAGCTTTGTATTTTCGCTGGAAGTTCTCGTGATTCAGCCATTTTAGATCCTTTTTTTGGTTCTGGTACTGTTGGTGTTGTTTGTGTGGAAACAGGAAGAAGGTGTGTTGGTATTGAACTTAATCCAGAGTTTATTGAGTTGGCACGAGAAAGAACGATGCTAGCGAATCCAAGTTTGTTTTGATAGCTACCGCTACTCCACAGAAAATGTCCATGTAGCGTGGACAATACAGTGTTGTTTTGCCAGTTTTTTTATCTGTAGCTTTCTTTCTCCCCCACCATCAAAGTAAAGCTGAAACTTGATGTTTTCATCCTCGTCATAGACTGTGCAGTAAGCAGGTTTCGTTTTTTGTTTGCTTGTTGTCATTATTTTCAACACACAATCTTCAGCTTCCAAAAGTAAATCCTTCGGAATTTCAACCAACTCATAGCGTATGTTCTGAGGGTCTTTTGATAACGCTCGTAGGGAGAAAATACGGTCATATTGTTCCATATGAGCGAAGAATTGTTCCTTCAATGCAAGAAAGTGCTTTTTCCTCGTCGTCCACTCACCCTTTCCAAGCTCCATAAACTTCGAGATATGAAGTTGCTCCTCTTTGATCTTTTGGTCTGCCTGTGTTTTGAGAGAGAGCAGTTCTTCATTGATTATTAGATCGTAGCCGGGGTTTCCTCTTGGTGCCCTTTTTGCGACCATTCCGGATTCTTTGGCAGCAGTTTCTAGCAAATACTCAAATTTGTCTTTGGTGAGGGGTTGACTTGAAAAGCAGTGATGTATTCTCAAGCCATCCCCGATTGATTGAAGTAAATGGTCGTTGATGAGGTCTGAGTCAGGTAATCTTTCAAAGTTGTGGGGTCTTAGAAATTGAAATGTGACGGACTCTATCCATTCCAATTGTTTTTCCGAGAGAAAAGGGAGGTTTTGAACAATTCGCTCTATGATTCCGCTCATTGGGCCTGCTTTCTACGGTAATGTTTCGAAAATGCGTAGGAGTTTGTCCCAATGATGCTCTTATATCGGTAAGCGAAGTCAATTTTTTGGCGAACATCGCCTTGTATTACGATGTAACTTTTGGCTTTACGATAGTAGAAGAGAGAGTTTCTGACAAATCGATTGAAGCAAGTACCCACTGAAGAACTTTCGATGAACTCTGTGTCAATCGATTTTGGTTGGTTCTACACCCTCCACTCGATCAGGCGCCCTATTCTAGAGTTCAAATAGACTCTTGCAAGTCCCTTTTTCTCTCCTTCAGCTTCGGTTATAATCTCTCTCCTTCTTATTTACGCTGAACGCTTACAAATATTTCCATGGTGAGTCGCATTTCTGGTCTCCATCGAAAAACAATCTATCGCATGATGAAACGTTATGACCTGTAAGTCGTCAAAGGATATTTTCATGTTTAAATTCTCTGGTTATATGCTCCACATTTTGCTTCTTTGGTGTTTTGGTAGTTTTTTTCTCACAGTTGCCTCTGCACAGACGACCCATTGGGTTCCACTAACCTCGCAAAAATCTGTCATGAAACCAACTCAGTCAGTATATCAAAAAGTTCAATTAAAGCAGCGAAAGAGACGGATACAACGAACACGTTTGCCAGTGGTGCAAAGGCGATCTGCTCTACAGGGGAAGGCCGTACAGGGAAAAGCATCAGTAAGGCGATCAACCGCGCGACCCAAGGTTCCAACAGAGCGACCTTTGCCGCGACGGATAAAGCCCATGTTGCCGAAGGCTTCGAGGGGGTGGTGGCATAACTCGTACCTTGCGGACTGGGGAGTTGTGTTGGCTGTGGCAGGGGGTGGTGTAGCAGTTAACTTTATAGAGCCTCCAAAGCGTCCGTTTCGAAAGGATGATCCATCGATTTCTTTGCCCTTGCGTGAGGATTTTATTTCAGAGCCACTCTTGGTTGGCCTTGCTGCTGGTATCCCTATGGCGACCTTTGCCCTTGCTCAAATCGGATTGCGTAGTGGTCATAACTTTCATCATGCTGCGTTGGGCTTGGCTGAGACATTGAGTCTGACATTTCTTGTGACCAATATTTTCAAGGTGACAGTGGGCCGGTTACGTCCGGATTTTTTGGAGCGTTGCCAGCCCGACGCAAACAATGTTTGTACTGGGGAAGCCTCTGTGGTTCGAAAAGGGCGACGTTCCTTTCCTTCGGGTCATAGTTCTTTTGCGATGGCGGGTGGAGTGTACTTATCTTTGTATTTATGGGGAACACTGCGACGTTTTGAAGGGCCTGGGTCCTTTTGGAGGATCCCTGTGATCCTTGCCCCCATTGCAGGTGCTTCCTTGATCCTGGTGAGTCGCATTGTCGACAACCGACATCACGCAGAAGATGTTCTGTTTGGTGCCTTGCTCGGGGCAGGCTTTGCAGTTCTGGGATATCACCTGAACTTTCCCGCTCCTTGGTCCAAGAATGCAGGAACACCTTACCAACGCTCTCGTATCTCTGTCCTACCTACGGTGACACCGAAGAGGATCGGGCTGGCAGTTTCAGGGCAATTTTGATGCCGGGCCGGTGGAGCCCAAGAAAGGGTGCTTGGGTCGAAGCAAAAGCCTTGGCAGTTTCAGGGCAGTTTTGATGTCGATTCAGTCCGACGCCACTGCAAGAATAGAAATCCGATGAACAGGATCATAAACAGAGGTGGTGGTGTGTGTGTTTGGCAGCTACACCCTTTTTTCCCATCGTCTTTCTCGGATGGAGGTGGGATGATAATGTCGTAGTTGGTGATAACTTCGGGATTGTCTTGTTCGGTCTCGTCGGGTGTGGAGTTGTTATCTGTTCCTGTACCGACGGGAGGTCGGACAAATCCGCCGTCACTTCCCTTTCGTTCAGGGCCAGTTTCCTTTGTGACCTCGACCTGGGGTGTTGGTTTTTGACATTTCTCCTTGATACAGAGTTGTCCTTTGGGGCACCCACAGTCTCTTTCACACGATCGACAGGTTTCCTGACTTGTTTCACATACCTTGTTGCCGCAGGTTTCGATGACTGTGCAAATCCCGCTGTTACAGGATTGTCCAGCAAGGCAAAGGCAATCTTGTGGGCAGGAGGAGCAGTTTTCTTGCTGGTCTGGCTGACAGAGACGGTTGCCACAAGTGCTGCTGCCGACACAGCGATTCTTTTGACAGAGTTGACCGTTGCCACAGCCACAGTCTCGGCTGCAGGAGGAGCAATTTTCGTTGCTATCACAGACGCCATCACCACAGATCTGACGACTGGTACACACACCACTTTGACACAATTGTCCATTCGGGCAGGTGCAATCTCGACTGCATGTTGAGCAGTTCTCCTGGCTGTCACAGACGCCATCTCCACAGATCTGACGCCCTCTACACACACCACTTTGACATTGTTGCCCTGTGGGGCATGTGCAGTCCCTTGTACAGGTGGCACAGTTTTCGTTGTCGTCACAGACACCATCACCGCAGATCTTCTGTCTGAGACACTTGCCTTCCTGGCATTGTTGGCCTGTTGGGCAGCTACAATCGCGAACACAGATACTACAACTTTCGCTGGTGTCGCAGATACCATCTCCGCAACGAATAGGAGGACGGCAGACCCCTTGGGTGCAGGACTGACCTATGGGACAAGTACAATCTTGTGAGCAGGTGGCGCAGTTTTCTTTGGCGTCGCAACGTCCGTTCCCGCAACTAACTGTGGCTTGACACTTGCCTGTAAGACAGAGTAAGCCTCTGGGACATCGGCAATCCAGGAAGCATGTAGAGCAATTCTCGCTGTTGTCGCATGTACCATCACCACATCTGGCTTGGGCCTGTACTTGTGATGGTTGGATACACAAGGTGAAGCAAAAGATGGCCGCCCACAACGATGGAACCAGCCATCTCCAAGTCTGATCGGACAGGTGCTTTCTTGCCCTATTGCTGTTAAAACTCCCTGTCATTCCCATCCCTTTTTTTCAGTGACTGAGTTCAATACACAATCATTCAAAAGGTAGCAGGGCAAGACGTCCATCGTCAAGCGAGCAGACTCATATTCAGTCACATACTCTTGATAAAGTTGCTCTTATGTCCGAGAATGGCAAGCTGAGCGGACAACAATGTCTGGACTTCGGCTGAGTGGCTGGTCAAATTCTTTGTCAATGACTGTTCCTGACAAGAGAGTGTTCTTCGATGAAGGCCAAACTGGCGACTGCATCTCACTGTCGGGGAATGGTCTGGGTTCCTGACAGGAGAGTGTTCTTCGATGAAGGGCAAGCTAGAAGCCGACGAGTCGATCGAGGGTAATAGCCATGGCAGCACGAACAGACAGGTGGTTATAATCTGTGGGGCCATAGATGGGGGGAAGGAAGATATCGATATCGGGAGTGATATTGGATGAGATTCCATGGCCGGTCCCAAACAACAGTAAGATAGGGCGATCTTTGTCTTGGATCTGTTTCCTTAGATCTTCGTAGGATACCTGCTGACTTTCCTGAGCCTGAGCACTGGTTCCCACGAGCAATGGTTTGACATGATGTTCGTTTGTGATCGTCTCACAGACTTCGTTGAGGTCATAAGCATGAAGAACTTTTTCCATGCCCTGTCGGCGGGTCGGATTTTTGCGAGCACCACGGCCGGTGATCCAATGGTCACGAATGCGAGCCACCAGACCACGTTGTTCTTCAATCGGGGAGACAAGGAAATATCTTGTGAGTCCGAAAGTTGCAGCCAATCGACTTCCATCATGAAGGTCTAGATTGGTAATGGCCGTGGAGATATCTTCACCTTGCTTGTTGAGTACTGGATAGTGGATCAGAGCAAAATATAATGGAGTGCGAAACATAGGATTGTCCAAAGTCGAAAGCGGATTGCCGCCCGGTTGAAAGTTGCTGACTCTCACGCTTTTTACACAAGAGGAAGATGGGTTGAAGTCTCCATGTATCTACTGATACAGCCCGTTTCAGGCTTTTGCGTGGACACTCTCTTCTTTGATCTTACAGCGTGGGATCTCTCATCAGAAAAAAACCTCTTATGTTGTGGGCATGGAAACCCTCTTCCGATCGTGGACCCGGCAGAATCTACAGCGAGAGCGAAGCGCGACGGCACATTGAGCCCCTTCTCGATCGCGGGTCCGGCAGAATCGGATGAAGGCCGGATAGGGTGGGGGTCGTTGGCCCTACAGGTCAGGTTTCTTTTGTTGTTTCATTTTCGATTTCGCGTAGAAGTTTTTGTTCTTCGCGGTCGGGTGGGTGTGTTTGTAGCAGATCTGGGCGTCGTTGCAAGGTTCGACGTAAAGATTCTTTCTGACGCCAGCGATGGATCTTGGCATGATCTCCTGAGAGAAGGATCTTGGGAACTCCTTCATTCTGGAAATCGGCAGGTCGGGTGTATTGGGGGTATTCCAGGCGATGTTGTTGGAACGATTCTTCGCTAAGAGATTCTGGGTTGCCCAGGGCTCCTGGAAGCAGACGAATGACAGCGTCAAGGATAATCATTGACGCCAACTCGCCACCGGAGAGGACGTAGTCGCCCACAGAGAGTTCGAGGTCGAAGGTTTGGCGAACACGTTCATCGATGCCTTCATAGCGACCACAGACCAAGAGTAGCCCTGGCGCTTTTGCGAGCTGGTGGGCTCGGGCTTGGGAGAAAGGTTCACCCTGAGGTGTGAGTAAAATGGTGGGGCTATGTTTGGGTAGTTGAGTCTGTGCTGAGGCGATGGAGGCTGCGAGAGGTCCGGGCTTCATCACCATGCCGCTGCCTCCACCGTAGGGTGAGTCGTCTACAATGCGATGTTTGTCTGTGGCAAAGTCACGGATATTGGTGGCGTTGAGCTCGACGATACCGTTCTGGATGGCGCGACCTGTGATGCTAGAGGCCAGGGGGCCGGGGAACATCTCAGGGAACAAGGTGAGGATGGTGTATCGTTTCACGATTCTTTCTCAAACAGGCCGGGGATAGGGTTTACTTCAACACGTTTGGCTTCCAGGTCGATGACAGGAATCAGCTCCTCTACAACGGGGATCAGGACCTCTCGTTTTTCGTACAAAACGACCATCAGATCTTGAGCGGGGGAAGGGATGACTCGAACAACTTCGCCCATCGCTTCACCTGTGTGGGTATTGAATACAGGAAATCCTTCGACCTGATGGAAGTAGAACTCCATGTCATCCAGTTCTGGCATATCTTCGGTATGGAGGAAGATCTCCGCACCGCGTAGAAGATCGGCTTCGTTTCGGCTGTTGCAGTTTTTCAGGGTGAGTAGGGGACCTTTGGTGTGATAACGGGTGTCTTCGATCATCATCGTTTCCATCGTGCGTTGGCCTTTTCGTCGAACCTGAATGGCATCGACTTCCCAAAGGACTTCGCTGTCCGGATTGTACTGATGGACCCGTACCTCGCCATGAATACCATGAGGTTGTGCGATCACACCCACGATCACCAACTCATCAGAGCTTGGTGTTCTGGGTGAGGAACTCGTGGATTTCTTTTTTGAGTGACGCGCAGACATAACTTCCCATTCAACGTGGGTTCGTTGCAATCTCAAATGCAGTGAAAAAGATACAGTTCCTTGCATGTGAGCAGGGAGGAGATAGGCTAGAACACCGACTGGTTTGCCGTCGGTCGTTCCAACCGGTCAGTGTTCTAGAGCCCTCTTCCTTCCTGCACCCTGGTGTGATGGCAAAAAGGTACAAGGGGGCTCTTTTCTACCAAGTCCCTAGAAAAAGAAATTCTTACAAACAAAGCCTCATCGGGGTGTTTGTTTGCTCTCGAACAAACATAGCAGAGAGTGTTCGTTTAAGAACAAACAAACATGTAGGAAAGAGTTTGTTTGTTGAGGAACACTTGTATAGGTGTTTGTTTATTCGATGATTTCAAGTACGCAACGCTTGCGAAGTTTGGTGGAGGCTGCGCTGAGAATAGTGCGAATGGCTCGGGCCGTTCGGCCTTGTTTCCCGATGACTTTTCCAAGGTCGTCCTTGGCAACTTTCAGTTCGATGACTGATGTTTGTTCGCCTTGGATTTCAAGTACGACAACGTCTTCGGGGCTATCAACGAGTGCTTCCGCAATGAGCTGAACCAAGTCTTTGAGCATCTGGTCTTCCTCACTACCGCGTAAAGAGAGGGAGCGGCTGATTAGGGTGGTGGTGAACGTCTATCTGTGCTACGCGCTACGTAAAAGAGCGGGGAACTACCGGAATTCTTAACTTTTACCCTCGATCTATCGATCCGATGACTGGAGTCCATCGTACATTCAGGCGATGGTGGAAGCAATCTCCTCTGTGGGAGAAGGGTTGATTCCGTTTGTTTTTCGCCTTGGCTGCTGCCTTAAAGAGCGATCGAGATGTATTCATTCAGGGTTTGTGCCCTCGCGGCTGCTGAACGCGCTACTCTTAAGGTGAGACGCGAGGACCCTGGTGACAAGGGGGGATATCGTAGAAATTTTAACTCACAGCCATATTTTTTCATAAGAAAGCTAGGTGTTTATATAAAAAACCTAGTGTTTTCATATAGAAAAGAGTGCAGGTAGAGTTTTCGATAAAATCGAACAGGACGGGTAAGATTAAGCGTCTGTGCTTGTTGCACGTCGGGCGCGTTTGATCAGGCCGGCAACTTTATCGGTGGGTTGTGCGCCATTTCCGATCCAGTGATCAACGCGCTCCAGGTTGAGTTTCAGATCGTCCTGAGTCGCGCGGGGGTCAAACCAGCCAACGCGCTCGATGAAGCGTCCGTTGCGAGGGTTGCGGATGTCAGCAACCACGATTCGGTAGATGGGTCTTTTTTTGGAACCGTGGCGAGCGAGGCGAATTTTGACAGACATGATCGAGGTCTCCTTGAACTATGTAGAAAAGGTGATCAAGCACCGGGTTTGAAAACAACAGTGAAACAAGATGGCTCCACAACGTGGCCCATGATTCTTAGAAACAGTAAAACATGACAAGCCAAGCAAGCGACCTGTCGAAAACATGACGGGCCGAGTAAGCGGCCTGTCGAAAACATGACGGGCCGAGTAAGCGACCTGTCGGAAGTATGACGGGCCGAGTAGGCGACCTGTCGGAAGTATGACGGGCCGAGTAGGCGACCTGTCGGAAGTATGACGGGCCGAGTAAGCGACCTGTCGTGGAAGCGTATGACTAGCCCATAAAG
>JALTMC010000353.1:16019-18703 GCA_027005175.1 Myxococcales bacterium | reverse complement strand
GCGACGTACCAAGGATACAAAAGAGTCTTATTTTTGTTGGCAACCCGGTTTAAATCCGAAGGCACAGGCTTTTTGGAAATACTGTTTGGCTTGTTTTGCTGAGTAGCTTCCTCCCCAGCCTTTGAGCCACAGCGCACCGAGATTAAAGCATCCGACACCGCTTCTTTTGAGGCAGGCTTGTTGAAAAGCCTGTCGTGCGGATTTGTAGTTGGCGGGTTTTTGGGAGAGGTGAAGCACACCCAAATTGCAACAGCCTCTGGGGTTGCGAAGGAAGCAAGCACGCTGAAGGGCACTTTTTGCCTTTTTGTAGTCGGGAGTTCCAAGGAAACCATTGAGATAGATAACTCCAAGTGCATTGCAAGCGAGCTTGTGGCGAAGCTTACATGCTTGAAAATATCCCGGCAAGGCGTTCTTAAATTTGTGCGGATCTGAGGAACTTGTGTATTGCTTACCTAGCTGATAGCATCCAATGGCGTCACGGAATTTACAGGCATGAGAGAAGTAGGCCAGGGCTTTCTTCCGGTGCTTGGCCGGTTGTTTGGGGTGTGCAAAGTACAACCCCAACTGACGGCATCCCAACCCCCACCCGTACTGACAAGCCAACTGCATGAACTTGATAAATGCAGTGAGTGACTCTGTTGGAGTCACGTTTTTTACATACCTTTGGTAGTGATACGCTCCAAGGTTGTAGCAACTTCGACCATATTGTTGCTTGCATCCACGCTGGTAAAATTGGCGAGCGCGTTGTGGGGAACGTTTGATCTGTCGTCCCAGATCATAGAAAATCCCAACGTTGTGACATGCCATTCCATTTCCGAGTGCACAGGCTTGTTGAAAGGCATAACGAGAGTGTTTTAGCTCGACGGGACCCCCAATCCCACGCAAGTAATACAAACCCAATGTTCCACAACCAACAGCATGTTTGAGCTGGCAAGCGCGATGGTATAGGGTCCTCGCTTTTTTGAGATCTTTGCTTTTTCCCCACCCTTGAGCAAACAACAAGGCGAGACCAACACATGCTGGACCATAGTTATACTGACAGCCTCGTAGAAACAAGATATGAGCTTGTTTGTAATCTCGTTTTACTCCTTTCCCACGAGCCATCTTCCTTCCCACAAGAAAACAACTCAATCCTTTTCCTTGCTGACACTTGTACCAGTGGCGACACAACACTGCATTTTTAAGAAAGCAGTTCTCCTGCATCTTGATGAGCTTGGGAACCTCCCCAGCAAGCACAACATTGGGCAGAAGTAGAAACAAGAAACAGATGGGGAGCAATCCCAACCCTACTTTTTTAAGCATCGTCGTTTCTCCTGCGACGTCTTCTGCGATAGCGACGTCTTCTGCGATGTCGTCTTCTGCGATAGCGACGCCTTCTGCGATAGCGACGCCTTCTGCGGTAGCGACGCCTTCTGCGATAGCGACGCCTTCTGCGGTAGCGACGCCTTCTGCGGTAGCGACGCCTTCTGCGGTAGCGACGCCTTCTGCGGTAGCGACGCCTTCTGCGATAGCGACGTCGTCTGCGGTAACGACGTCGTCTGCGGTAACGACGTCGTCTGCGGTAACGACGTCGTCTGCGTCGGAGATCATATTTTGTGGGCCAGATACCAGAGCGTCTGGGTGCAGCATATGCGATATTACGTCCATAAACACTGCGTGCGATGCGCCAAAGGCTGCGACGATAGCGTCGATAGCATCGTCGGGGAAGTTGGAGGTGACAGGAGCGAATGGAGATGCCTGTCGAACGACATGATCTGGCGTGAAAGCGCCAGAACCGCTTCATTTGGCGGCAGGACACAAGGTGGCGACGTTGATGTTTGAGTACTTTAAGTGGATCGAGGTGGCGGCCCCAGCGCATCATCTCGAAGTGCAGGTGGCAGCCTGTGGAGAGGCCCGTGGTTCCGACATATCCGATGACTTGTCCTCTGCGCACACGGTGCCCACGGCGCACGGCGTAACGGGAGAGGTGCATATAGCGCGAGACCCAGCCATCGTTGTGACGGATGGACACCATCTTGCCTGCACCACCGCGTCGGCCACGCGTGATCACTCGACCGTTGGCGATGGCGTAGAGGCGTCTTCGACAGGGAGAGGAGAAGTCCACACCCCAATGCATGCGGCGTCGTCGTAGAATGGGGTGAAATCGCATCCCATAGCGACGGGTTCCAGGACGAAATGGACGAATCGGCACGCCAAAGAGTTGCTCTTTGCTTTTGCGGCTTCCATCAGGTCGATAATAATGTCCCACAGCCTTGGAAGAGTGAGGTGGAGTGTAACGAAGTAGCATGACGGGCTTTTTGTTGCGTCGTTGGAACCGAGCAAATAGGATATTGCGATATCCATAATATTTGCCCTGGTAACGGAGTCGCTCCACTATGAGATGGAACGTTTCACCGCCATACAAACGGTTGAGGTTGACCTGGCGTCCCAACAAACGACGTAGGGGGGGGACCAACGACGCGCTATGTTTTTTGGCATGCAATGCTGCGATCAGGTTGGGAGTCTTGCGTGTCATCTTGATGGTGAGAGGACGAGGTACGATACGTTCTTTTACAGAGGTCTTGCGTGTCTCTACGATCCATCCGATATTGTCGTCTTCCCTTGAAGTATCGTAGCCCTGATAGCATCGCTGCTCACGCCAGCAAACATCAACTTTCCATTCGTGCAATGGATTTTTCAGGTAG
>JALTMC010000353.1:5013-16009 GCA_027005175.1 Myxococcales bacterium | reverse complement strand
CGGACGGATATCGTATGACCCGGTCGGATCTGTCGTAAATCGATAAAGTCGGAGAGTTCGTCCCGGATGTCGATTTGGAGTTGGTGGGGTTTGACATGAAGTCTCTGGAGGATGGACTCAAGGGTATCTCCTCGCCGGATAGTCCAGGTTTGTTTAAGCTTTCGCGGGTGCTTGATCTTTTTGCGAGCTTGGGGGGCTCGCTGTCTGGGGCCTGCCAGACGTGGAGCGACTTGGGCAGTGATCGGACGCTTCGGTTTTGGGGCTGTCTCCTCGGTTGATGGAGATGGTTGACAAGCCTGGCATAAGAAACCTACAGCAGCACCCAACAGGAGATATGTCAGGACAGCCATCTTGTGATGAACAAGGGAGGAGCGAGGGAGGGGCCCTTGTGTTACCCCGGGTGATTCACATGGTTTGTCGTGGGAACGAGGGAGGAGCCCTTGTGTTACCCCGGATGATTCACATGGTTTGTCGCAGGAGCAAGCGAAGCCTGAGTCGATGTGGGGAAGGCCATACTTTGGTCTTGAAGGCGTGGTTCTCCATGTCAAGACGTCAAAGCAAACCTGACGAAACAGGTGCCAGAGATTGCTCCTCCTGGCAGAATGTTTATGAATCATACGGACTAGGATATCGGATGTCTTTTTCATTAATTTCGATTCAAATTGAGATGGTTGGTTTGCCATGTTGGGTTGTGATATTAGGTTCAGGAGGGAGTCGGAGGGGGTCTTTTGTTGCGGGGATGAGCTTTGGCATGTATGGCGATCAAGTTGGCGACATTGACATGGGTGTATCGCTGGGTTGTTGACAAACTCTCGTGACCCAACAACTCTTGAATCCCGCGCAGATCAGCGCCGCCCTCTAACAGGTGTGTTGCAAAGGAGTGACGCAGGCCATGTGGACTGATGTGCAGTCGTGTCGCTGTCTCTAGTACATATCGGTGTACCACGCGCCGTACGCTACGACTGGTCAGGCGACCACCTTTGTAATTGAGGAAGACTGCTTTGGGGTCGATAGGTTGTTCCTCTGCCGCTGCCAAAAGCTGGTGGCGTAGAAGGTAATATCGTTCGATGGCTTGCAGGGCTGGGCCGCCCACAGGGATGATACGTTCTTTCCGACGTTTGCCAAGCACTTTAATAAAGCCCCAGGGCTCCAGGCTCTCTAGATTGAGCGAGACTAACTCACTTACACGTATCCCCGTGGCGTAGAGAAGTTCAAGAATTGCTTTGTCTCGTGCCCCTAACGGTGTTCTTGCATCCGGTGCTTGAAGTAGCTCCTGTACCTCTTCAACAGACAAAAAGCGTGGGAGTTCTTGGGCGAGCTTGGGAAGAATGATATGAGCAAACGGATTCTTGTCGATCTGCTCTCTGCTTTCCAAAAAACGGTAGAATCCTCGCAGCGAGCTGCACTTTCGCCGAATTGTCGTCGCTTTGTTCTGTTGATGGTAGAGAGCTGCCAGGTATCCACGAATGTGATGACGATTGACATCCTGCCATTGCTCCACCTGCTGTTCTTCTTCCAGGTAGGTCTTAAATGTTTCCAGGTCGCGTTGGTAGGCGAGCAGTGTATGCGGCGACGCCTGGCGCACCACCCGCATGTGAGCGAGGTAACGTTGCATCCAGTGGGGATCGATGAATCGTGTTTTTTTTTCGGGTTGTATCGAGTCTGGCAACTTTCTCTCACTGCTTGTGTTTGTATGACTCAAAGGCCTTGTTCGCTCATCATCTTAAACAGCGTGAGCACGTTTCGCAAGAAAACGCTTCACCTTTCACCCTTCAGGCCGACGAAGCTGTGGACCATTTTTTTGCATCTTTTTTCAATGCTTCGTTGACAGATGAGAAGTTCGCCAACTAGAATCGTGGTTTGAATGATAGACCTATCGATGGAGGCATGATGTCAAATTTGATCCGTACAAAATGGTTTGTAATTTTTTGTGGTTCGGTATTGTTAATGGTTTGGGGTACAGCCTGTGACTGTGGCAACAAGCCCCCTGCTTCGGATGGAACCGTTCTCACGGATGGTGGTACATCGACCGATACACCGCTTGGGGAAGGTGGTGCAGACGAAGCCAGAACATGTCAACAGCGTTGTGATTGCCCGCAAGGGCAGGAGTGTAGTGAAGGGAAGTGTATCTTTCCCACCACGCCTGTGTACTGCTGTTCTCGCGATAACTGTCCCCAAGGTCTTGCATGTGTAGACACAAGCGGTAAGTCAGAGACTTGTGGTGCTCGTCCCCAATGCAAGCAAGCCTGTGACTGTGACCAGGGACTCGCCTGTGTTGACGGTTTTTGTACAAAAACGGATTCTCCTGTCTACTGTTGTGAAAAGTCCGGTTGTAAACCTGGCAGCACGTGTCTTTCCTTCAAAGGAGGTGCGCGTACTTGTGGGAATGAAGGCTCTGCTTGTACCTCCGCTTGTGATTGTGTCACAGGTTTGGGCTGCACCAACGGTGTGTGCACAAAGGCTTCGACCCCCATCTATTGTTGCAGTGCCGACAACTGTCCCACCGGAAAGACTTGTGAAGCACGGGATGGTAGCAAAGGGACTTGTGGAACTGTCAAAACCTGTAAGTCGTCTTGTGATTGCTCCACAGGCTTGACCTGTACGAATGGCAAGTGTGTCAAAACAAGTATTCCCGTCTATTGCTGTGACAGACCACAGGCTTGTCCTGCGGGTCAGGCTTGCGATACCCTCGCAGGCCAACGTGAGAAGTGCCCAAGCCAACAAGCTTGTAAAGCTCATTGTGATTGTGGTCAGGGACAGTTTTGCAACAACGGCACTTGTGTGACGGGTGGTACAGCCGTTTATTGCTGTTCGAAACTGGGCTGCCCAACCAATGCTGCTTGTTTTCATAGCGATGGCTCCGTTGGAAACTGTCCAGGTAAAAAGTGCTCTTCTGACACCGCTTGTGGTAAGCCGACTTGCGTCCAACAAGGAACGCAATGCACACAGACCATCCCACGTTGTAAGTCGGATGGCTCTTGTGCCAATGAGCTGACTACAAACGCCGGAACCTGCATTGCTGATGTTGGTCGGTGTAAATTTGCTCCACCGCAGTGCAAGGTCAACTGCGATTGTCCCCAAGGACAGGGATGTATCCAGGGTCGATGCATTGCAGGCATTGTTCCTGTCTACTGTTGTGATAAGGCAGGTTGTCCCTCTAAGCAGGCGTGCACAAAGAAAAACGGCAACGCCGGAACCTGTCCTTCCACTCCTCAATGCAAGAGCAATTCGGATTGTGGTGGTCAGTCCTGTACTCAATCGGGCAGCAACTGTATTGAGATCTTTCCTGTTTGCATTGCTTCTGGAACTTGCTCGCGGTCGGCGAAAACAGTGATCAATGCCGATTGTAAGGCTGGCCCCTCAGGTGTTCGTCAGTGCATTCCCCGAAAGCCACCGCAGTGTAAAACCAACACCGATTGTCCCAAAACACAGTGTTCTCAGTCTGGTAACAACTGTATTACCACAAGCTACAGTTGTTCGAATGGCTCTTGTGTTCCAGCACCAGGTCGCATCGTGCAAAACTCGCTCTGTCGTACAAGCAATGGGGTAGGGCAGTGTATTGCAAAACCACCGCAGTGCAAGATCGATACAGATTGCGGGAAGCCTCGGTGTGGGAATCAAGGGACGTCGTGTTTTCAGACCGAGCCCAAATGCAGCAACGGTCAATGTGTGGGAAGCACGCGACTTCTTCCGAATGCACAATGTGGTCCTGCTGGAAAATGTGTAAAGAGGCCTCCTGCTCAATGCAAGGTCGATTGTGATTGCAGTCAAGGCCAGGGTTGCTCCAGTGGTCGGTGTGTTACAGGCATTGTCCCTGTGTACTGTTGTAGCAAAACAGGTTGTCCTGCCGGGAAGACATGCACCAACACCAATGGTAGCAAGGGTTCTTGCCCCAAACCGGTCTGTCAATCCAATGCGGACTGTGGCCGAGCAACTTGCCGACAGAGTGGGACCTCTTGTGTTCGCACGGTTCCCTCTTGTGTGAATGGTGTTTGTCGTACGAGCAGTGTGACTTCCTCTGGTTTCTGCAACACTTCTTCGGGAGCTTGTACCAGCGTGGCTTTCTGTAAGACCACTTGTGACTGTCCACAAGGGCAGGCTTGTCGCCAAACAGGCCCACTCCCCATCCCAGGTCAACAAGGTGTTTGTATTCGCACACGCACCCCGACGTATTGTTGTGATAAAGCAGGCTGCCCCTCGCGTCATGCTTGTACAAACAAGAGTGGTGGGCAGGGATTCTGTCCTGCTCTTTGTAAGTCTCCTTGCGATTGTACGGCAGGTGAGGACTGTGTTGGTGGCAAGTGTATTACCGGAACAAAGCCTGTTTATTGTTGTGATGATGCGGCGAAGTGTCCTCCGGGTGCTGTTTGTCGAGACAAGTCCAACAAAGCTGGAACTTGTAAAAAGCAGCCGCGTCCATGCAAATCAAGCTGTGACTGTATTCAGGGGGAAGCCTGTACGAAGGGGCAGTGTACCAAGTCTACTACTCCTGTTTATTGTTGCGAGAACACCGGCTGTCCAGCAGGCAAAGCTTGCAAGGATAAAAATGGTCTGAACGGTGTTTGTCCAGTGCTTTGCAAAGAGCACTGTGATTGTGCACAAGGTCAACGTTGTCTTCGGGGTAAGTGTACTGCAGGCTCGGGTTCTGTGTACTGCTGTGATAAGAAAGGCTGTCCCTCTCGATATTTCTGTTACAAAAAGGGCGGTGGCACAGGTCGCTGTCCCGAGCAAAAATGTGCTTCACCTTGCGACTGTACGCAGGGAGAGGATTGTCGTGGTGGCAAATGTACTCGAGTCTTCCCGGCTGTTTATTGCTGTGGTGCGAAAGGTTGTCCTACAGGTCAGGCTTGTAAAGATAAATCCAACAAGTGGGGAACTTGTTCGGGCACACCGGCCTGTCAATCTCCTTGTGATTGCCCCCAAGGTCGGGATTGTTACCGAGGGCAGTGTATCCAGGTCTCTCCCGCAGTGTACTGTTGTACCAAAACGGGTTGTCCGGCGGGACAGACCTGCTATGACAGTAAAAACGTGCGGAATGTTTGTCCGGGTTCACAGTGTACAACATCCTGTGATTGTTCTCGACAGGGGCAGTCTTGTGTCCGAGGTCGATGTACTTATACCAATCCACGGATCTATTGCTGTAGCAAAGCAGGCTGCCGAGCAGGTCAAACTTGTGAAGACAAAAATGGCAAGCTTGGTATTTGCCCAGGTAAAACATGCAAGTCGGCGTGTGATTGCAATCAGGGTCAAGATTGTCGCAATGGCTCTTGTGTTTCTGTGTCGCCGCCTGTTTACTGTTGTAGTAAAACAGGTTGTCGAGCAGGGCAGGCTTGCGTGACAGCCACAGGCTCATCCTCCACTTGTCCTGTTCAATGTCGAGTCCGCTGCGACTGTCCACAAGGACAAGACTGTTTTCGTGGAAATTGCTTTACACGGCGTGGTGCCTATTGTTGTGATAAGCCGGGTTGTCCGCGTGGGCAGGCTTGCCGCACTCGCTCCAACCAAAGCGGCACTTGTGGTGGTAGCACAGGAACCACATGCAAAGTTCGCTGTGATTGTCCACAAGGACAGGAATGTTCCAGCGGAAAATGCGTCGCCTCTCCCTTCCCTGTCTACTGCTGTGACAAAGCAGGTTGTCCCAGTCGCTTTATCTGCAAAGACAAAAGTGGCAAAAACGGCTTCTGTTCCTCTCCTTGATCGGCTACTTACTCTATGTTTTGGACTTGTTCACGAAGTTTATCGATGGTGGCTTTGAGGGCGATCAGGGTTTGTGATACCTGTCGGTCCTGGCTTTTGGCACCCATTGTATTGCCTTCGCGGTGCAACTCTTGGCACAGAAAATCCAGCCGACGACCGATCACACCCCCTTGTTGTAGGAGGGTTTGAAATTGTTGGATGTGGCTTTGTACACGGGCCACTTCTTCACTGATGTCACATCGTTCCGCTTGAAAAGCCAACTCTTGCTCCAATCGAGCCGGATCGACTTCTTTGGGCAACTCCCATTTGTCGAGGCGTTCTTTTAAGCGATTGTGGTGTTCTTTTGGAACTTCTGGGATGCGTCTTTCCAGTTGCTGAAGGTGACGTTCCAGCGTTTCGAGCTGTTCTCCAAGCACCCCTTTGAGATTTTGTCCTTCTTGGGAGCGCATTTCAACAAAGGGTGTGAGTGCTTGTTGTGCGATGCGAAGGAGGGGTTTCTCTAACTGATCGAGAGCGACTTCGGGTGTGTCTGTGATGATGATGCCTGGCATATGGAGGAGCTGGTTGATGTCGGGTGTGGGAGCATTCTGGCCTAGCATGTCGGAGAGTTCTTGGTAAATCGCGAGGTAGCGTTGAACAACATCATGGTCCAGTCGAGGTGTGACAACCTGATAGCCTTCTGAGCCCCAACGAATATTGACTTCCACCCGACCCCGACCGACTTGTTCCTGGACAAGTGTGCGGATCACCTGCTCCATTTGTCCCCAACCGTTGGGTAAGCGAACACGGACATCGGTATATCGATGGTTGACACCTCGAATTTCGATGCTGAGGGTACGGCCTTCCCAGGGCTCTTCATATCTTCCAAATCCAGTCATACTGTGAAGTGACTGTGTCATGCGTTTTTCCTTTTATCTTTTTCAGGCCTGCGTTATACAAACAAGCGAGGAGATTGTGTCAGATTCGCGACCTCTGTATACCGCGTTGTGTGTCGGGGGTCTATGGTTCTGTTGAGAAAAAGAGGTGGAACGCTGTGAGCCAAGCGACAGGAACTACATTGGTCAACCGTGAGATCTTATTGGGAGTGTCTGGGAGTATTGCGGCATACAAGGCCGCCGAACTCGCTCGCTTGATGAGCAAAGATGGAGCACAAGTTCAGGTTGTTATGACATCGTCAGCGACGAAGTTTATTGCACCTCTCACATTTTACTCTTTGACCGGCAGGGAGGTTTACCACGAGATGTTTAGTGGTGGCCCAGAGGTCGCCACTGCACATATCGAGTTGGCTCGGAGAGCTGACTTGGTGGTTGTTGCTCCTGCCACAGCCCGAACGATCGGTCGTATTGCCTGTGGTATGGCAGAGGATCTACTTTCAACAACGATTATCGCCTCTGACACTCCTGTGGTGATCGCACCTGCGATGAATCCACAGATGTACGCCCATCCAGGTGTGAGGGAGAATCTGGCAAAGATAGCGAGCTGGCCGGGTTACTTTGTCGCACCTCCGACAGAAGGTGAGCTTGCCTGTGGTGAGTATGGATTGGGACGCCTGACTGAGCCATCGGACCTGTGGTCTTTTTGTCAGTGGGTGTTGGCTGGAGGAAAGCAAGATCTGGCTGGAGAGAGAGTTCTTGTGACAGCAGGTCCAACATTGGAAGACATCGATCCCGTGCGTTTTTTATCGAACCGCTCCACTGGAAAGATGGGATTTTCTTTGGCAAAAGTTGCAGCCCGAAGAGGTGCTGAGGTTACGTTGGTGAGTAGTATCGTTCCCCCCACACCCATACCGGGCTGTCGTTGTGTGACGATACGGTCAGCGATCGAGATGCAGGATGCTGTGTTGGCTGCGTTACCGAATACCACAACACTCCTTATGGCTGCGGCCGTGGCCGATTACCGACCGGCAGAACTAGCGGCATCGAAAATCAAAAAGCAGGAAGGAGATATGCAGATCGTGCTGGAGCGCAATCCTGATATCCTGGGATCTCTTACTCCAGATCCTACTCGACTTACCATCGGATTTGCTGCCGAGACAGACCATTTGTTGAAGAACGCTGGCGATAAGTTGAGGCGAAAACACCTTGATATGATCGTGGCTAACGATGTCTCTCAGATCGATAGTGGGTTCGCTGTTGACACCAATCGTGTTATCTTGCTGTTTCCAGATGGTCGGCAGAAGGCACTGCCTCTGATGTCGAAGCTTGATGTGGCAGAGGCCATCTGTGATCAGATTCAGGTGCTTCGTCAAAGTTAGGAGTGTGCTCCAAGGGGTTTGGGGCTCGACTGTGGGAAGTTGCAAGGGGATGTATGTTGATGCGTAAGTTGAATGTAGTATGGATCGTGATGATGTGTGTGGGCTTGGGTTGTTCTCCTGGAAATTTATCACCAGAACGCTCTGACGAGACTGTTACTGCGAACGAATCCGTGCAAGAGTCTACCAGTGAAGTGAGCCAAGAGGTCGATGAGGTCGGCGAGGTTGATGGTGGAAAAGAAGCCTCTATTCCAGAGCCTCCACCAGAGCGTGAATCCCCACGAGAGCGTGAGCCTCTCAAGGAAACCAAGCCTATCTCGAAATATCCACAACATGGCCTAGAAGGAACGGTTGTCCATGTTACTGATGGTGATACATTGTACCTTGTGATGCAACCGGGTGGTTGGGCTTCTCGTATTCGTATCAAGGGGGTGAATGCTCCCGAATGTTACAAAAAGACGGTTTCGGGGAGTTCTTTTCAAGCCTGCACCTCTGATAAAGGTTTCTATGGATTGAAAGCATATCAGGAGGTTAAAGGGTTATTGTCTGGATCGGCTCGACGAGTAATGATCTCCTGCACGATGAAGGGTGATCGCTGTGAGAAAGATGAGTTTGGGCGATTTCTGGCTTATCTTAAGCTTCCGGATGGTCGTGACCTTGGAGAGACAGTCCTTCGGAAAGGTGCCGCGTGGAGTTTTACCCGGTATCCCAATAAGAAGGTGGCATCTTATTGTCAGGCAGAAGCCGACGCGATTCGACAGAAAGCTGGTATGTGGAAACAAGGTCGCAAGTTTGTCAAGCGGAAGATGAGCCCCGCTGTGATTCGTTGGTATTACAATCATAGGCCCAACCATGACTCTGTATGTTCGAAAGCGATGAAGACATCCTTTTCCAAAGCCGCAGGTGAGTAGGAGCGCTGTGGATGGGGCGGTGATCTCTTTCTGTCTCTGTACAGTCTTTTGGTTGTGGACGTTGAGAGGAGTGACTTCTGAGCGACGAGCCAATGCGCTGTTGTAAGACCTATACAGTCTCTTGGTTGTGGATGTTGAGAGGAGTGGGAGCGTTGTGGAAGGGTCGGTTGTAACGGGAGATGCAAAGGAGTGACGTATGCCAACCTGGTTTAAAGAAGAGTGTTTGGGTTCAACAAACATCTTTCTGCGTGAAAAGATCCGCGCGGGTGAAGTTTCAACGGCTGTGGTCTGGGCCAGAGAGCAAACAGATGGGCGTGGTCGTCTGGGTCGAAGCTGGTTGTCACCCAAAGGAGGGTTGTTTCTCTCTCTCTCTTTCAAGGTGACAGAGGTCTCTAACGCAAGCTTCTTTAGTGCTGTGGTTGGTATTGTGACGGCTGAACTCTTGCGTGAAAAGTATGGTGTGAATGTCTCTCTTAAGTGGCCCAATGATCTTGTTGTTGTTGATGAGAGAGGAGAGGAGAGAAAGCTAGGTGGGATCTTGGCAGAATACATTGCTGACGCGCCGAGAGGACCCCATGTTCTCGTGGGGCTGGGAATGAATGTCAATGTCTCGGTCTCACTGACAGAGGGTGATGCGTCGTTGACTCCCACAGCACTTTGCGAGCATCGGGAAGGCTCTGTGGATCTGGATTTGTTGGTCACGCTCCTTGCTGAGAGGGTTTTGGAGGGCTGGGCCCTTCTCGCCGATGGAAACCGCTCTACCTCATCCTGGCTTCTGCGCTGGAAAGAGCTTTCCTGTACATTGGGGCGACGTGTTCAGATCCAGATGCACAAGAACAATCTGACAGGAGTCGCTCGTGACCTCTCTCCCGATCTCGCCCTTCTTCTCGAAGACGACTATGGACATATTCATGAAGTACATACGGGAGACTGTGTGCATTTGAGGGGAGTCCAAACTGACTCTTAGAAGCGTCGCTCCAACCTTTTTCCATGTTGTTCCTTGGCCCGCCAAGTCTACCGTATCTTGGATTCGCGGTATGTCGATCTTGTTGTGTTGTCGAGCCTAGCTCATCTGTGTGAGGTAGTACCAAGTGCCCACACCAATCGTACCGAAGATGATGAGGAGAAAGAAAAAGAAGAGGAACTTTGAACCTGATTGAGGCTTCTTCTTGAGGGCACGAGGTTTGACCTGTCGCGGCTTGTCCCGGCTGCCGCGTTTGATGTTCAGGCTTGATGAGCGATTGGAGCGAGGGCTGCTCAACCTGCTGGGGCCGATGGAGCGACTCTTCGTCGGGTGATTAGGTCCTGTGGAGAGTGGCCCTGCGGAGTGAGAGCCTGTAGAGGGAGCCTTCGTAGGGATCATCGAAGATCGCACACTTTGACTGGGAGGTGGAGGGGTGTGTGGTGCTTGCGGTGGTGAAGAGGCAAAACCAGGAAATGGAATCGAATGAGGTTCTACAGCCTCCTGTGACTGCAAGGCATTGCGATTTTGCCTTTCTGTGGAAGCGACGGAACGTTCTCTACCTGCTGGAGCAGGTAAGGACGAAGCGGACGGAGTTGTTTTGGCATGGTGGTCGCCGAGATTGGTCTGTACACTGTCTTCCCAAAATGCGAGATCATCCTCTCCAAGCCAACTTGCGCTGCTCGCACTGCTCGCGTGGGGCGACGCTGCCATGGCAGGAGCTTGTACGGGCACTGTCGTGGCTGGTGGGTTTGTTGGTGGTGGACTTGACGATGGGCCTGTTGGTTGTACCATCCTTCCCACAATAACAGGGGGTTCCACTGTTTCTGGAGCGTTGTCTACAGGTGTTTGGTTGCGGCGAAACGAACCTCGGGCACTATTGTGCATCGAGGCCGTGGGATCGATGAGCTGCTCTAGTTGTTGCAAGCAGGGTTCAAGCTCCTGCCAAAACATGTCCATCGAAGCGGGCCGGTGTTGTGGATCTTTGGCCATTGTGCGTTGGACAAAGCTCTCCAGAGAAGCTGGGTATGGGATGTCAGGTCGAGTTTCTCGCAAGGAGGGGGGATCGGCGTATACATGGCGAAGCATGATTTGGTAGGCGCTGCTGCCTTCAAACGGGGACTGACCTGTTAGAATCTCAAACAAGATAACACCCAAAGAGTAGATGTCGGAGCG
>JALTMC010000353.1:0-5003 GCA_027005175.1 Myxococcales bacterium | reverse complement strand
CGATGATCGGCGTTGCCATCACCGGCTTGCTCGGGTGCCATATAGCGCGGGGTCCCGATGGTCATGCCTGTTCGTGTCAGGCGTTCATCTTCTTCGCTGGCCACCATTTTGGCGACCCCAAAGTCGAGCACTTTGACACTTTGTTCTGCGCTGGGATCCCAACGACCTTGATCCATCAGAAAGATATTGTCGGGCTTGAGATCTCGGTGGTAGATTCCTCGGGAGTGAGCAAATCCCATAGCATCACACACCTGACGTATGATCGACTGGGTGAATTTGATCGAGAGCATCTCAGGGTTGTCTTCTAGGATCTCTTCCATGCTTTTTCCGCGCAGGAACTCCATCGCGATATAAAAGCCAATTCCTTCTTCAAATCCAAAGTCATGAACAAAGACGATATTGTCATGTCGCAAGTGATTTTGGGCTTGGGCCTCGCGGTGGAAGCGCTTGACCACCCGCTCGTTGGTTGTCAGGTGGGTGCGTAAGATCTTAACGGCAGCTTCTTGGTTGTTGTGTGTATTGAGTGCTTGGTACACAAGGCCCATACCGCCCTCACCCAGTTTGCTTTGAAGCAAAAAGTGACCCACGTTCTTTCCCAAAATCGGATCGGCCTGGGTGAGATCCATGGGCGAACCGCACTTGTTGCAGTGTGAGAGGTCTAAGGGTTGAACATTCTCGCAAGCTGGACACTCTCGCATCTGTAGCTTGGGAGGGGCGATACCATGGCTGGTCTGGCTGATCGGTAGATCTTGTGCTCTCTCTTCTCGATTCGATCCCGGACGGCCTTTGGGTTGAGTGTCAGGTAGGTTCATCCTGTGTTTGTAGTGGATCTGAATGGCATTGGTGATCGCACTTGGAGTTGCGATCCCCAACTGTAGATAGGACGCCTGACCGTAGGCTCGTATTGAGTCCAGTGTTTCGTGGATCAGAGGATCGGGAACAACCAGGTGTAGAGTGACTTGGTTGTTGTGAGTCTCTGACTTAATAGGTAAGAAGCTGTACTCTAATACCACTTGGGCTGGGAACTGGTGGAGTAGATTGGGGTCGAGGGCGATGCTTGTCAGCTCATGCTCCGACCAAAAAGGTAAGGTCAGTTGGCGTGCGATAGCCTGGTACAAATCTTCTTCGCTGATAGGGCAGAGTCCCAACAGGATCTCGATCAGGCGACCGCCTTGCACTTTATGTATCGATTGAGCTATCTGCCAATCATCTCGACGAATTAATCCATCATCGAGGAGCAGCTGAACAAAGTGTTCAGAATGTTCCATAGGAACCGTCATAGTTTTATCTTGCTCTGTCTGGTTGTCCAACCAGTCTAGGGGATTCTCGACCTGAGATGATAACATATCCGAGCTATCACATTAGGTCAAGACGGCATCTTTGTTCAAAACGTTTACAGGATTTTGTGTTGGCTGTGTCAAATGATACAACTTTTCTGAAGAGGCTGTAAGTCACTTCAGAAGGGCCTGTAAGTCACTTCAGAAAAAGGAAGCTTCCCGGTTGACAGAATGCAACAGGAAAGATACAACAAATGTCTGTAATGCCAGTAGGGTTGGGGAGTCCCCTAAGTGTCTGATTCTACGTATCGACAGCCCTTTGTTATCTGCGTGCTATGTAGGTTCTTGCTGAAGTGGCAATGACTTTTCTGCTTGGAGTGTCAGGCTTTTGAGACTGTATAAGGGATATCGCTCTGCTTCGGAGCTTTCCGAAAACACGGTGGTGACCATCGGCAATTTTGATGGCGTACATCGAGGGCATCGTGAGATCCTTCGTCGAGCCCAAGTTTATGGGAACACTCACCAGCTTTCTACAGCGGTGTATACGTTTCAACCTCATCCAGTGAAGTTACTTGTTCCTCATTTGGCACCCCCTTTAATCAATACATATGCGCAAAAAGTTGAGCTTCTCGCCTCTTTGGGAGTGGACTTAGTGGTGGAGGAACCCTTTGATCGTGCTTTTGCCAGTTATTCTCCCGAACAATTTGTTTCAGATGTGTTACATTGTCACTTGCGTGCTAAGGCTGTGTTTGTCGGTTTTGACTTCACCTTTGGGAGAGGGGGCAAGGCGGGCGTGGATATCTTGCAACCGTTGGCCGCTCATCATGGTATCTCTGTTGAAGTCGTACCCCCGCTCTCGTTCGATGGTATCGTTGCCTCCAGTACAAAAATCCGTGAATTTGTGTTGGAGGGTCAGGTGGAAGGAGCGAGGCTTCTCTTAGAGCGGTATTTCTTCTTGGAAGGGGTTGTCGTGCAAGGTGCGCAGCGGGGTCGTCAGATCGGCTTTCCAACCGCAAATGTGGATACTCCTCAAGAACTCATCCCTGCCAATGGGGTGTATGCCTGCTGGGTTGATACGAAAGATGGAATGTTTCCAGCTGTTAGCAATATCGGGGTGAAACCAACCTTTGAAAAGGAAGCAGCTCTCTCGATTGAGAGTCATTTGCTTGACTTTTCTGGTGACCTCTATGGACAATCAATCCGCGTTCACATGGTGAAGCGTTTGCGAGCGGAGCAAACCTTTTCATCTGTTGATGCATTGCGAGGACAGATCTCCAATGATGAACAACAAGCGCGGGCCTGTCTTGCTGAGCCCGCTTTCGCTGCACCCCATCACTCGGAATGTTGGAGTGGTTCGATGTTGGCGTACCATGGAAATGAATGATCCGGTCTGGATGTGAGGCTTTCGTGTCTTTGAACCAGAGAATAGAGGCCATAAAGTGAGGCCATAAAGTCGTAAAGAAGAGAGGAAGACAGAATGTCTGATAGTAAGTCGTCATCGTCGCGAAGTAGTTTCCGCCGTTCGGGTGCAGGCGCTCTGTTAGTGCGTGACAACAAGGCGTTGTCCACCGAAGTTAAGAAAGCAGAAGAGTCCGCCAAGAAAGAAGGGGGCCGTCTCGGTAAACATCTGGCAAAGCAGGGCCTGATCGATGAGAGTGAGCTGGCGTCTTTTCTGAGTAACCAATACAAAGTTCCTGCTGTTTCTCTCTCTGATTTTGAGATTGAAGAAGATGTCCTGGCTTTGATCCCTGTGGATGTTGTCCAAAAACACCAGTCCATCCCCTTGAGTCGTGTCGGTAATACTCTCATCGTTGCGATGGTTGATCCTTCGAATATCTATGCGATTGATGACCTGAAGTTTATTACAGGCTACAACATCGATGTGGTTGTGACCACTGAGGGCTCGTTCGCAGGCGCGGTCGAAGAGTACTACGGTGAAGAAGTTGCACCTGAAAATGGAAGTGAAGTGGCTATGCCTTCCATTGACTACGATCAAATCATCGATGAGATCAATGATGATGAGGTTGACGTTGTGGTGGCAGAAGCAGACAACGCTACAGTTCTTGACCTGGAGCGAGCCGCTGAAGACGCTCCCGTTATCCGTCTGGTCAACTTGATCTTGCTCGACGCGATTCGCAAAGGAGCCTCAGATATCCACATCGAACCCTACGAAAAAATTATGCGTGTTCGGTATCGTATCGATGGTGTGCTCTATGAAGTGATGAAGCCTCCCTACAAACTCAAAAACTCCATCACATCCCGCCTCAAGGTTATGAGTAAGCTCGATATCGCGGAGCGTCGCTTGCCTCAGGATGGTCGCATCAAACTTCGGATCGGTAAAGATCGCGAGATGGACTTTCGTGTCTCTGTTTTGCCGACCTTGTTTGGTGAAAAGACCGTTATGCGTCTGTTGGACAAATCAAATCTTCAACTGGATATGACGAAGTTGGGCTTCTTTGAAGAACAGTTGTCGGATTTTCAAGAGGCGATCTCTCGTCCCTTTGGAATGGTTCTGGTGACGGGACCCACCGGTTCAGGAAAAACAACATCCTTGTATTCAGGATTGGCAGATCTAAACAAGCCCGGCGTGAATATCTCGACGGCTGAGGATCCCGTTGAATTCAACTTGGAAGGAATCAATCAGGTTCAACAACATGAAGATATCGGCTTAAACTTTGCGGCTACGCTGCGTTCTTTCCTGCGTCAAGACCCTGACATTATCATGGTTGGTGAGATTCGAGACTTTGAAACGGCAGAAATCGCGGTAAAAGCTGCGCTCACCGGTCACCTTGTTTTGTCCACTCTGCACACCAACGATGCTCCCAGTACCATCAACCGTTTGTTGAATATGGGTATCGAGCCTTTCCTGGTTGTTGCTGCAACCAACTTAATCCTGGCTCAACGTCTGGGACGCCGTGTCTGCAAAAACTGCAAAGTTGCAGTGGATACACCCGATGCTACGTTGATAAAGTTGGGCGTACCAGAAGAAGAGATCGGTACGTTTGATGTGATGGAGGGTGCTGGCTGTGAGATCTGTAACGGAACCGGCTACAAAGGACGTATCGCGTTTTATGAGGCGATGCCCATGTACGACGAGCTGAAAGACATGGTTCTGACAGGTGCCTCGAATGCTGAACTCAAAGCAACCGCGATTCGCATGGGAATGAGCACCCTGCGTAAGTCCGCTCTGGTTCGGCTCAAAGAAGGTGTCACCACCATTGCTGAAGTTGTCCGAAATACTGCTCCAGACGAATTCTAGTCCGACCTCTCCCCCTGCCTTTTTCAGAGTTCTTCCCATGTGCACCATGGTGGTGTCGTATGCATTTGAAGTGAGAGCATTGTCATGACCAAAACTTGTCCATACTGCGCGGAGTCCATCGTTGAAGAAGCACTCAAGTGTCGATACTGCTGCGAATGGATGCCTGAGGCTGCAAAGATAGCAAGCCATCTTGTGTTACAATGTCCCCACTGCGCCGAGTCGATCAGACCGGCAGCCAACAAGTGCAAACATTGTCATGAGTGGTTGATCGCGACCTCTCCTGACTCCATGATGGATATCGAGCGCGTTGTACTGCCTCCCTCTACACTGCCACAACCCGCCCCCACTTCCACGTCAAAGCCAGCTTCCAAACCTTCACCCACAGACGCCAATCAACCCCAAGAAACTCCATCCCAACAAACACAGAATGTCGATAGCAAATCCACCCCCACACCCCCCTCTCCCTC
>JALTMC010000352.1 GCA_027005175.1 Myxococcales bacterium | reverse complement strand
AGTTCATAGCGTTCAAGTACACGATAGCCATCCCAGGGGGTCTGTCCGAGGCCGAATGTAATGGTGGCTCGTTCTCGTCGTTGGTGCTGTTCCATGCTGTTGGGGGCACTTTGAATCCAGGCTTCGAGGGCGGGGTAAATCGCATGGACGAGCAGCTTGGGCTGTCCCTCTCTCCAATCTTCCCAAGGGAAGTATTGGTAACAATCTTGCCACTGGGCCTCTTGGCTGACGGCTGTATTCTCTCTGGTGAGAGCAATATAAGCGACTGAAATAACACGCGGAGTCTCTTTAACTTCGTCGCGAATTCTGTCTCGGTCACCAAAAGTATAAAGTTGTTCAACATAGCCGAGTTCTAGCCCTGTCTGCTCAAGGACATGAGCGCGTAGGCCCAACTCCAGGGTTCTGTGGGCGACGGGGTCCAACAGGGCAAAAGGAAGCGCTGGTAGACGCAGACTGTTTCCATCAAGATGATTGTCTTTTTCATCGGAGGACACAGATCGTTGTGAAATTTCTTTGAGCATACGAGTGGATTCTGACCGATCCACAGTTAAGACACGAGGTGTCTCGTCTGTGACGGCAAGGATCACCGCGCTCAATCCAATGACTACAGATTTCATGAATCAGTCAAATGTTGAAGGTCGAAGGAATCGTTGCAAGGGGAGGTACCCCGTCAAAGGCCAAAGGGATCGTTGCAGACGGGAGAGTACCAAACATCATCGTTTATGAGTGTTGCCTCAAACTGTCAAAGGTCGAAGGAATCGTTGCAAGGGGAGGTACCCCATCAAAGGCCAAAGGAATCGTTGCAGACGGGAGGTTTCCCCGCCCAAGGTCCAAAGCCTGTGAAGACTCCTTTGGATTTTTGTTTATGCATGGTCGTCTTCGCGTTTGCTGCGCGGGAGGATGGCGCGGGCGGCGGCGGAGCCACGCATGGGGAGTCGGATGCGACGGATGCCATCGAAGCTGTGAAGGGCGCTGGCCACAGCGGCAGCCGTGGGCACCAGTCCGATCTCGCCCACGCCTTTTGCGCCGTAGGGTCCGATGGGATCGGGGACTTCGAGCAAACGAACCTCGATCTCTGGGATATGACGCGCACGAATGATGCCCAAGTCATTGATGTTGGTGGACTCCAAGACACCATCAACGGTGGGCATATCTTCGGTGAGAGCATAGCCGAGACCCATGTGGACTGAGCCTTCGATTTGTCCTTCGCATTGAATTCGATTCATGACTTTGCCTACATCGTGGGCAGCGATCACTTTTTGGAGGGTGCCATCTTCATTGAGGATGACGACCTGCGTGGCGTATCCAAAGGTCATGTGGGTCTTGGCGTCTTCGCCGCCCGTGCCAGGTTTGCTGGTGATGTCACAAATAAATTCGCCGAGGTAGGTCTTGCTCTGAAGGTCGGAGAGGGTGTTGCCTTGGTCGAGGGCAGCTTTGAGTTTTAAGGCGGCTCGCCGGGTTGCTTCTCCGGCCAGAACGGTTGCGCGAGATGCGGTGGTCATGCCACATTCGATGGAGTACTCTGTGTTGACCTCGACTTTGATTTGTTCAGGCTGAAGACCTGTTTCGTGGGACAAGACCTGTTGTAGCACTGTAAACAATCCTTGTCCCATCTCGGTGAAGCCGGTGAACAGAGTGACTTGGTCATTGTCATCGATGCGAATCAAGGCCCGGCCAATATCGGGCATACCGTTGCCGATGCCAGTATTTTTGATACCACAGGAGATCCCGGCATATTTGGCATTTTTGAAGTCGTCCTTCACAGCTTCGAGGCATTCGCGAATGCCGAGGCCTTCGTCCATCTTTTGGCCTGTGGCAAAGCGGTCACCGACCTCCAGTATATTTCGTTCACGGATATCGTATCGGTCGAGCTTTACGATCTCTGCGAGGCGATCGAGCATACCTTCCATGGCGAAGGCGGTTTGGTTGACGCCAAAACCTCGGAATGCGCCACTGGGTGGATTGTTGGTGTAGAGGGTGTAGGCCTCGATATCCACAGCAGGGACTCGGTAGGGACCACAGGAGTGACCTGCGGCGCGTTCTAAAACTTTGTCACCCACGGAAGCATAAGCTCCGGTGTCTCCGTACATACGGGCCTGTACTGCGGTGAGTCGGCCTTGTTCGTCACAGCCTACTTTGTATCGCATCTCGATGGGGTGACGCTTGGGGTGCAGTCGCATGGATTGTTCGCGCGACAGGGTTAGCTTGACGGGACGTTGTGTGTGTTGTGCAAGCAGGGCGGTGTGGCCTTGAATGGAGAGGTCTTCTTTGCCACCAAAGGCACCGCCATTGCTGACCAACTGAACTCGTACTTGTTCCAGTGACAGGCCTAAGATCTTGGACACTTGGCGTTGATCATCATGAACCCCCTGCCCTTGGGTGTACAGTAGCACACCGTTTTCTTCGGGCACAACCAATGCGGCTTCAGGCTCAAGGAAGGCGTGTTCGATGCGTTGGGAGTAGAAGGTTTCTTCGAGTATATGGGCGGATCTTGCGAAGGCTTCATCGATGTCGCCGCGTTTGATGGGGCAGGTGCGGTAAAGATTGGATGTCCCTTCATGAACTTGTGGAGCGTCTTCTTCCATCGCTTGAAGTGGACTTGTGACGGGAGGAAGTACCTCGTATTCAACCTGAATCTTTTCCGTGGCAAGGCGAGCTTGTTCTCGTGTCTCGGCTGCCACAGCAGCGAGCACAGAGCCCATGCATTGTGTGGTGTGGCCCTCTTCAATAAACACAGGCCAGTCTTGTGCGATCAGTCCTACTTTTTTGGCACCCGGCAGATCTTTGGCGGTGAGAACAGCGACAACACCTGGGTGTTGGAGAGCTTTGGATGTGTCGATGGAGAGGACACGGGCTCGGGGGTGAGCAGACAACAACACTGCACCTTGGAGCATGTTGGGGAGCTGCATATCGTCGATATAGTCCTTCTCTCCCAAGACACACTCTTGCCCTAAGTAGCGGCTCGTTCCTGCACCAACATGGCTGGCTGTCTCTAGCTCTGGTAGGGTTTCGCCTTCCCAGTGGGCGGCTGACTCTTTCACCGCGTCAAAGATCTTGACATAGCCGGTGCATCGACAAAGATGAGGTTGAAGTGCGTTGCGGATTTGTTTGTCTGTGGGTGTGGTGGTACGATCAAGTAGAGCAGCAACGCGCACGCTGATTCCAGGGATGCAGAAGCCGCACTGAAGGCCACCGGTTTTGACAAACGCTCGCGCAAGCACTTCGCGTTTGTGATGGTCTAAGCCTTCGAGAGTGACAACCTCTGTTCCTTCCAGGGATTTTGCGTCTTTGGTACAACACATCAGGGCTTTTCCATTGATCATGACAGTGCAGCAGCCACACTGGCCCTGAGGGGAGCATCCATCTTTGGGTGAGGTGACCCCCAAACGGTCTCGAATTGTAGCCAATGCATTGAGAGTCTCTTCATTGGTCACTTCGACAGGTTGACCGTTCAACGTAAAGCGAATGGGGTCCATCTTGTTTCTCCTTGCCATTGTCATTCAAATTTGCGGGACTTTCCCTGTTTGAAGCATAACAAATTGCCTTCCAAATGGAAAGCAAGAATACGGTACTTTCTTCTATGGCGAATTATCAAACACATGTGAGTGTAGGTGCTTGTTCAGGTCTGCTTTCGGTTGGCGTCAGTTCTTTCTGGTTGCAGTACCTGGGCTGGGACTTGCTTCTGCTCGGAGTTTTTTTTGGTTTCCTGGGGGGGATGATCCCCGACATTGACCATGACAGAGGCTTCGCTGTTTCTATCATTGGTGCGTTGCTCTCTACCATGCTCCCTGTTGTTTCTTTGGCTGTGTGGGCTCATGATCGCGGAGACTGGGTGACATGGAGCTTGGCGGTCGTACTACCTTTTCACTATCTGCTGCATTGGTCCTTACCACGAATGCCTTGGTGGGGTAGGGCCAGGAGGGCCTCACTCAAGGACATCCTCCAATCTGTCCTTGTGGCGGGCATTTGTGCCATACCCACTCTTTTTATCTTTCCCAGGCTGCCGTTTGGCTATGCCAAAACCTTGGGTGTGATGGTTGGGATCGCGCTTGGAGTTCAGATCCTGATACCCCTCTTTAAGCGGATCACGGTGCATCGTGGGATGCTACACAGTGTTCCATTTACCTTGTTGTTTGCTGAGATTGTGTTCTGGTTTGTACAGCCTTTCTCCATGGAGGTCCGTTTGCTTCTGGCTGGAACCGCCTGGACAGGGGCGCTGTCTCATCTCCTGCTCGATGAGATCTACTCTGTCGACTTTGATGGCAAACAACTTGTGCGCCTGAAACGATCGTTTGGTACGGCCTTTAAATTTTGGGACAGTCGCTATCCAGTCACCTCTGCCTTTTTGTATATCTTAGTCTTCGTGGTGGGTGGGATGAGTGGGTTGTCCATCTTTGTTCCAGGACTGCTTCGGCTCTTTTAGCTTATGGCTCGAAGAGCCGAAGTAGATGGAGCCCACGAAGAGCTAGAGGTAAACTACAAGCTTACTTTTTCGGGGTTGTGGATAGCTTTGCTAAACATCTTTTGAGAAGGCTGGTTCTTTACCCTAAATTTTATCGATGTCTAAGCACTAGAGGTAAACTACAAATTTATGGGTAGAGTCATGAGCCGAGGGAGACTTAGAGCACGAGGAGGTAGAGGTAAACTGCGATTCCTGCCGCAAGGAGGATAATTCCGAGGCTCAGCGCAATGATGATTCCCTTGTTGCTGCCGCTGCTTTGGGTCACGTTCATAGGGGCCTGACGTGGGTTCATTGGCTTGCGCGGTGGTGGTGGCGGTGGCTGTGGCTGTGGCTGTGGTGGAGCTTGTGCCGTAGAGGGCCATTGATGGGCTGGTGCAGCGGGAACTGGTGCATTTTGTTCGGTTGACACAGAGGGATCTGGAGGTGTCTGGTTTGTAAGATGAGCAGGTGGCGTAATTCCTAGAGACTCAAGAGAGGGTTGATCCATCACTGTTGGGGCAGAGGGTAACTCTGTCGGAAAATCGTCCGGATAGTTCTCAACTTGGGAGCTGGAGAGTTCGGGTTGTGCTATCGTTGCTAGATCATTGTGGCCCATCTCAGGGTAGGGGGTCACAGCACCAGGAGGTGCTTCAGGTTTGAAGCTATTCATCATATCGCCACCGATGGGGGAGAGGCTCATGACTGTTGCTTCACCGTCTTCCCAATCATCACTGCTGTCCTCTGCTGGTTGTTCCCATTGTGGGGCTGTAGGGCCAGTGGGCGCTTGACCCCATTGCGGCCATTGTGGCGCGGAACGTTGGGGCGGGGGTGCAGCTTGTGCAGGTACCGGGGCAGACGTTGATGCCTCTTGGGCAGCCGATGATGCGGAGGCGGGAGCAGGAGTCTGTCCCCATTGTTGTGGTGCCGCAGAT
>JALTMC010000351.1 GCA_027005175.1 Myxococcales bacterium | reverse complement strand
AGCTGCCTGAAGCAACTGACGGAAGTCTTCTGTCAACTTTGTTCCCGATGTGATGGATCGGCCAGGAGCGAGCTTTGCTTCGTTTTCGATGTCAACCGGCTCCCCATTGGGCCACTCGATCCTGCCCAGCCTGACTGTACCCTCCGCTGCTGCGAGGACGATGCCTTGTGCATCTCGCGACAGGATCTCTCCAACCGTATTTGGGCTTTTTCTCTCGACAACTTCGGCTGTTCCCACAACAAAGAGCTCTCCCCCTGCTAGCAGCCTCGCGTCACCAAGCGCGGTCCAGTAGGGACCGTGGTCGAGTGCTTGTACCAAGCGTACGATGTCATCAACGGGCTCTTTCGGATCGATGAGGCTGGCGTCCTTGGGGCGGCGGGAGCGGGCAAAGTAGCTGCGCTCTCCAACTTGAGCCGTTAACTCTACGTTGTCATTTGCGATATTCTCAATCAGTCTTTTGAACGTGACAAGGCCTGTCTCATAGCATCTGGCATTCAGCGAAAATGCCGTATCCTCTGCTGTGATAGGAAAGATCTCCTGGACCGCGATCTTCCCCGCGTCCACTTTTTCGCTCATCTCATGCCACGTCACGCCGTGACTTGTCTCGCCTGCAAGCAGTGCCCAAGTGGTTGCATTGAGACCGGCATAGCGGGGCAACGGGCCATCGTGAAAATTGTAGGCCGCTCGTGCCGCATGTTTTAACATCCACTCCGGAAGGATATCCAGATTCGCAATACTTAAGAGGACATCGTACGAAAGCTCCTCGATGTGGAGCTTGAGATCAGGAGCATCTTTATGCAAACATCGCAGACGGTTCTTTCGACACCAGTCTTCAATGAGGGGGCTTTTCGTAACGACCGCCGGTAGCGTGTGGCCAGCTTTGAGCAACTCCTCTGTGCATCGTATGAGTAGCGTAGAGTCTCCAATAACGATTGCTGTGAATGTTGGCATCCATACCCTCTTATTGGCCGGTCCTTCCGGCTTTACGTTGTCGTCTTTTGCGCATCGCCCTCCGTTTGAGGCGTTTCATCCGTCGCGCTTTGCGCTTCTGCTTCTGTTTCTCTAACCAGGCTTTATGTGCCTTCTGGGCTTTCATCGGAGTATACGCTGGGATGAGTTTCGGCACATGGATCGCATAGAGCCCCGGGCTCACAAATTTGCGGAATCTCATCATTCGATAGACCTTGTTGATCTTGTCGATCTTGAGTTTTTCCTGGTAATGCAACCCCGCTTGCACGATGTAAATCCACTTTCGATCGAGAGGTGCTCCATAGGCCGTCGTAAAAATCGTTCGGATAATGATAGACTTATCGTCCATCGGAAGCCCTCGCATATTCTTCCGAAATTGTGCGGAGTACTTCCAAAACTGCTCTGCATTGGAAGTGTAGATCAATCGGATAGGAATACCTGTCTTTCGAGCCGCAATAGCAATTCCCTTCATACTCTCACCAAGAAGAAGATCTCCTTTCATCACGCGAATTCGCTTGGTGAGGAACATCTGACGGATGTAGTTGTAGTCTTCATCTGTGTGAAGCCAACTGTAGTCTACACGGTGCCAGGTTCGTCTCCAACGTCGGACTCTCTTCAGGTAATGAAAGCGAAGTCTCGACCCAAACTGCAAATGGGTTGCCAGTATATTCTTCAAATCGGCATTTTCCTTGTATTCTTTCTTAAGAATACCCTGTGCTTTTTGCATATTCTCCTTCTTCCACAGGTCTATAAAATCATTTCGATTGGGGGTGTGAATTACTAGTGCGCGATTGATCATATTAACCCATACGACCACTGGGTCGTAATCCATGAGCCAAACAAATCGAGAACGCGCCCACGCCACAAAAGTCAGGTTCTGGTCACTGCCCACACCGATATAACCACCACCACGGTTCTTTACATACTTGTAGTAGGCAAAGTGAGAACGCTCGTTGGTGTGAACATAATGAAGTCGATCCCTGCACTTTGTGGTGACCCTTCGACCCCGAATGCAGGCTTTCTTCTTTAACTTGTCTTCTTTCGTACTGTATAAGATCGACAACTGCTTGGCTGTGAGTGGCGTAGGTTGCCACCTCTTCTGCTCTTTCTTGTTCGTCTGCTGCTTCGGCTTTGCCTCAACAATAGAATTTTGAGAAAGGATACCCATTCCCAAAATAAAAAATCCCAACACTCTTGCGAATCGATACATCGTTTCCCCTTTTCTATCTTATTCCTGTTATCATCTGAACTCGGTCTTCTCAAACCAAAACATAACTCCTAACCATCTTTCAGACAAATAATTGTCTTTCCTATCACTTCTTTCCCTCAAACTCTTGACAATCCCTACGATTGATGTTCATTCTGAATGGAGATTCATTGAACGACCATTCAGTGAAGGATAGAAGGGTCGTTAAGAAAGGTACAAGGTCGCGCAATTTGAGCACAAGGGACTCATTGTGTGAGTTGTTTTTGGGAGCAGGACCAAGTGTGGTCTACTGGGCATATCTATCGAATCGATTGAGGAAAAAAGATGCAAATTTACAATGCACCGGTCTTGGAAATGAAGTTCTTACTGGAAGCCTTTGGATACGATCAGGTCTCTGCTTTGGAAGCCTTTGAGGCTTTTGATATGGAGACGGCCGTGGCCATGCTTGAACAACATGGTGACTTTTGTAAAAATGAGCTGCTACCTTTAAATCAAATCGGTGATCAACAAGGGATTAAGTACGATCCGGTGGCCCAAACCATTACAATGGCTGATGGTTTTAAAGAACTCTATCAGAAGTATGTGGAGCTGGGAATGCCAGGGTTTGTTCACCCCGAGGAGTATGGTGGGAGTGGTGCGCCTGTCTCTCTGGCCAACCTGATGGGCGAGATGGTGACATCGACAAACAAGAGCTTTTCGATGTGTCCTGGTTTGACAAACGGTCTGATTGAGGCTCTCAAACATCATGGTTCCGATGAGCAAAAGAAAACTTTTTTGCCAAAGCTCGTCAGTGGTGAGTGGTCCGGCACGATGTGTTTAACGGAGCCACAATGTGGAACCGATCTTGGGCTGGTGCGTTCGCAAGCTGTTCCTGTGGATGACCATTATCTTCTGACAGGTACAAAGATCTGGATTACCTTTGGTGAGCATGATCTCACCGAAAACATTGTTCATCTGGTTCTGGCTCGTTTGCCTGATGCACCGGCGGGTATCAAGGGTATCAGCTTGTTTGTGGTTCCCAAGTTTGATCTCAACGGAGAGCGCAACCCTGTTTACTGTGGTGGTATCGAGCACAAAATGGGGATTCATGCGTCTCCTACATGTGTCATCAACATGGAAGGAGCAAAAGGTTGGCTTGTTGGGAAGCCACACAAAGGCATGCGAGCCATGTTTACCATGATGAATCATGCTCGACTTGGTGTGGGCTCTGAAGGTGTGGCACTGGGTGAGATCTCCTACCAGACCGCCTTGGCCTACGCCAAAGATCGCCGACAAAGTCGCTCTCTCGATAAAGAAAAGTGGGACCAAAATGCCGAAGCCGACAACATCTTAGTTCATCCCGATGTGCGTCGTATGTTGTTAAATATTAAATCGACCAATGAAGCCATGCGAGCCCTTTGCCTCTGGGTTGGGGTTCAAACTGACCTCGCCCACAGTCATCCCGAGGAAGAGGTTCGCAACGAAGCCAATGACCTCGTTTCTTTGCTCACTCCTGTGATCAAGAGTTTTGTGACCGAACGTGGATTCTGGAATATTAACGATGCTATGCAAGTGGCTGGTGGCTCCGGATACACCTCCGATTGGTGCATCGAACAGTATATGCGCGATGAACGAATCGCACTGATCTATGAAGGCACCAATCATATCCAAGCCTTGGATCTTGTCGGTCGCAAACTGCCTCAAGATATGGGACGCTTGTTTCAAAAATTTAATGAAAAAGTCTCTGAGATGATTCGAGGCTGCAAAGAAGATCCTCGGATGGCAGAGTTTCTGACTCCTTTCAAACAGAGCGCAAAGTTACTCAATGAAGTGACAATGGAGTTGTCTGTGAAGGCTATGGAAGACCGCGAAGTTGTCGGTGCCGTCGCCTCCAATTACCTCAACCTCTTTGCTTTTGTTTCACTCTCCTATGTGTGGTGCCAACAGGTCAAAGTCGCTCTCGATCGAGAGGGTTCATTCTATGAAACAAAGATCAAAACAGCCCGGTATTTCTTCAACCATGTCTTGCCAGAAATACATATGCTGGCCGCTCGTATCAAAGACGGCAAAGAGCATATGATGGCATTCGAACCCGATGAATTCTGGAGTGCCCAAGGCTTTGTTCCCGAATCTTAAATACTGAAAACCTGTCTCAATCCATGGATTTACTCAGGTTTACCGTTATGTTGGGGCTGAAACCTCCCCTATGACGGTGAGAAAACCGACGAAAGTCGGCTCAGAAATTTGGTTTTCCCTTATGGGCAAAGTATGTTGAGTGCCCCTCAGGGCCGTTCGAAACCGTCATGGTGGGGGCAAATACACGGATATACAGAAGAGCAGCCGGTTGACCGGCCCCGCCCCCAGCGCACCGGCATGGTGGGGGGGCAAATACACGGATATACAGAAGACTTTGCCATGTTTGTTTCTTGTAAAGGCTGCCAGGTCCCCGACACAAGAGGAGACAATGCCTGAACTCTTCTCTTTATGATGGAATCCTCCTTTCTTTCTAACGTACATTCCTCGGTGTCTACCTTTTGTCTGACTCTATATCATCTGTTTTCTTACGATAGCATTCCTCCCTCTTGTCAGAGAATTTTAACTAGGGTAGTATTTCTCGCCTATGATTTGGGCAAAAATAGAGTGTTGGGGTGAATCCCAAAAGCACCATTGCTACAGTGGTTCAGGAGGAACATAAGAATGGAAAAGGGACAGTGTCTCCACGAGTTGGTTGGGTCTCAAACCGAGCGTACTCCTGATAAAGTAGCGGTGGTGTTTCAACAACAATCTTTGACCTATCGAGAACTCCACCAACGAGTGATGGAATTGGCGGCTCAACTTTGTGCTTGTGGGGTTGGGCCGGGTTCGATGGTTGGGCTGGCGTTGGATCGCTCTTTGGATATGATTGTTGCCGTCTTGGGTATTCTTTCGGCTGGTGGAGCCTATGTTCCCATTGATCAGCGCTACCCCAAAGAGCGAATAGACTTTGTTCTCGAAGATGCCGATATCTCTCTGTTACTTACTCAATCAAGTTGGTTGTCAAAGCTTCCAGATCGCGCCTTGCAGCTCATCCTTTTTGAGGACAACCACATCTCTCTTTCCTCTCATCCTGAAGGATTGAATGAACAGCGGCCTCACTCCGAGAAGGCCAACAACGCAAGTGTGTCGGTCGTTGACCCTCTCTCTTTGGCCTATATGATCTATACGTCGGGTTCAACAGGGCAACCC
>JALTMC010000350.1:2854-5381 GCA_027005175.1 Myxococcales bacterium | reverse complement strand
TCCTCGATGGTCTGACGATGACAGACCTCGTCGAGTGCGACGCCGATGTCGCCATTGTCATAGATCCGTAGATTGATCTGTCGGGCCAGAGCAGCTTCCACGATAGGAGCTTGTTTGTCGCTGTCGAGAGAGATACGCAAGGTATCAAAGAATGCCGTATCACCGACATGATAGCCCAGTTGTTGTAGGCCGTTGGCGAGCAACTGGGTCTGGCCATGGACACGCGCTGCGATCTCACGCAAGCCTTTGGGTCCATGATAAACACTGTACATACCGGCCATGATGGCGAGTAGCACTTGTGAGGTACAGATGTTACTGGTGGCTCGGTCTCGACGGATATGCTGCTCGCGAGTTTGTAAGGCAAGGCGGAATCCCGGCTTACCACGGGAGTCCTTGGAGGCACCGATGATTCGACCGGGCATCTGTCGTTTGTACTTCTCCTGGGTGGCGAGGTAGGCCGCGTGGGGACCGCCAAAACCGAGCGGCACACCAAAACGTTGGGTGTTACCCACAGCGATATCGGCGCCCCACTCACCGGGAGGTTTGAGTAGGGTCAAGGCCAGGATGTCAGCGGCCATCACAACCAGTGCTCCTTGCTCGTGGGCGCGTTGAATTACTGGACTGGGATCGTGCAGTTGTCCATCTGTGTTCGGATACTGAAACAACACACCTGCGATATCTTTGCCCACAAAGTCGAAGTTGAGCAGGTCGTCTTCGATATAAAGGTTGATGTTCAGGGGTTTTGCGCGGGTTTGAATGACCGCGATCGTTTGAGGATGACAGTAACTTGAGACCACAAATCCTTTGCGTTTGTTGCGATGAATTGCAAAACACATGGTCATGGCTTCGGCAGCGGCTGTCGCTTCGTCAAGCAAAGAAGCATTGGAGAGGGGGAGGCCTGTAAGGTCGGCAACCATAGTCTGGTAGTTGATTAACGCTTCCATCCGACCCTGTGAGATCTCTGCCTGGTACGGTGTGTACTGTGTATACCAACCGGGGTTTTCCAGGATGTTGCGTTGAATCACGGGTGGAGTGATACAGTCATTGTATCCCTGGCCAATCAAGGAACGGAATACTTTGTTTTTGGATGCGATCTTGCTGAGGGCTTCGATGAATTCATGCTCACCACGAGGGGCATCCAGAGCCAGCGGCTCACGGCGTCGAATCGAGCCTGGGATGACCTCTTCCATCAGAGCATCCAATGAGTCGACATGGAGCTGCTCCAACATGTCCTGCACATCTTGCGTGCTTGGACCCACGTGACGCTCTACAAAACTATCTAGCGGTGCAAACAATGAATTCAAAGATCTCTGTTTCGCCATCTCGCCAAACTCCTCTATCTCTTTTCGTTCTACATTCTATCTTTTGAATCCGTCAGGATCTTGAAACTGCTCTTCTTCCCGCTCCGCTATATCACACTTTGGGTTTGATTGCATCCGATAAGAAGCTCCCGCTCCTTCGGGATTCATGGACTCATCGACTCTCTTGTCACGGGCTATCGTGATCTGCTAGAGTACTCCATGTCCCGTGTCTCTCTTTCTTTTTCTCTCGTTCCTATCCCCCATTTGTGTATGCTCTTTTTGTGATGGAGCTTTCCATGACTTTGTGAGTTGATTTTCTTGATGGCTTCGATTTCTTGTGGCGAAGTTCTTTCACGGCAGCAGAGGTGTTCTTATGAAGCGAGTTCTTACTGTTTTCTTTTTTCTTTTTTTGCTTGTCTGGGGGGGTTGTCAGTCGTATGAATTCTCTCTGAAGAGCACTTTACCCAAGAAGGTTGAGGGGAGAAGTACGCGAGCCTATTGGGATGCCGCATTGCTTTCGCTGGCTCGTGGAGGTAGCGTGTATCGGCGCTTTGTTCCTCATGATCGTTTTGGGCAAGCTCGCCTTCTTCTTGAACTCAAACCTGGGTATACCTTTCCCACCATGCCGGGCGTGACTCACTATGCCAACGTTGGGCGTATTCATTCTGCCAGCGCAACACCTGCTGGCTTGCGTCAGTTGATTCGATTTCGAGGTGTTCTTCGTGCCGAAGCAGCACCACGTATTAAGCTTCGGCGTACCTTGGGAACATCCAGCATGCTTTCTCATTCTTCTACCATTGATCCTGCGGGAAACCCCAAAACGTTGACGTACAAACTCACTGTTCCTTCGGCTGGAAAAGTCATCTTTAAGTTGTTTGGTGAGGTGGTGGACAATGGAGGACAATCCGAAGCAAAGTGGACTCCTGCGATGGTGCTCTGCCCAACGGCCCAATGTGCCAATCCTTTTTCTTCGGACTACGCTTCCTTTGGTCGGAATGATCCGAATGACCCACAAAAAACACCCCTGTCTCATGCGAGCCTTACACATACGTTTACCAAGGCCAATACGCTCTTTATCCGTATCTCTTCGATCGACAATAACGGTGGAAAGTTTGCATTGCTTTTGTCTTCCCAGGATATCGATTTTAGCGTAAGTCAACTGACAGGTGGGGATATTCGCGCAAGTCTTCCAGCTCGTCGGTCGGGTTTGGGAGCCGGTTTTTTGA
>JALTMC010000350.1:0-2844 GCA_027005175.1 Myxococcales bacterium | reverse complement strand
CCTGTGTTTTGAGAAAAGACAAGAATCTTGATGGTAAAGGTGTGTTGCTTGGTATTGTTGATACAGGCATCGATTGGTGTCATGCTGATTTTGTACGATCCGGAAATAAGTCTCAGATCTTGTTCTTGTGGGCTCTTGGACTGGTTCCACAGGCTGGTGAAAAGTCTCCCGATCCAAAGGTTGTGAACAAAAGTAACTATGGTGTTGAATACACACGACAGCAGATCGAGGCAGCTTTACCGACGTGTGACTACACCAAAGTACGCGCCAAAGATACCGATGGACATGGAACTCATGTCGCTGGTATTGCCGCAGCGGGAGGTAGCAATCCTGGTGTTGCACCCGGTGCTGACTTGATTGTTGTTGCAGGCACAAGTGATATCGTTTCGTCACTCAAATATCTGGCTCACAAAGCTCAATTGCTCAAACGTCCGATGGCGATTAATATGAGTTTGGGATACCACACCACTTCACATGATGGCTCTGGCCTTGCGGAGAAAGTTGTCGATCAGTTGATCGCTCCAGGCTTTGTGATCGTTGTTTCGGCAGGGAACGAAGGACAGTTTCCCCTTCATGCTACAGCAAAGGTGGGACTCAACCAGACCACAACACTACGTTTCTCTGTACAACCAAGAGAAGTCGTCAATCTTAACTTCTTTACAGACAAGTCTGATGAGTACTTGATTAAAGTATCTGGCTTGGGGAAAACTTTGACGCTGGCCTGGGGGAAAAAAGATAAGCCTGCTCTCAAAGATGTCTCTGTGGAGTGGGGGGCAGGGCAGACTGCTTTGAATCCCAAATTACTCAAATCTTTTTTCGTACTGATACCCGACAATGACTTTACCAAAGAGGAACTCTTTACCTTTACGATTACACGTACCAAAGGAACGGGTAGTGGCGTCTTTCATGTCTATGACACAACAGAGAAGGGTGAGTTTCTTGATCATGTACCCAAAAATCCGGACGGCTCCGTTCAGGGCACACTGGTCAGTCCTGGGAATTCGCGAGGTAGCATCACTGTAGGCTCTTATGGAGTTCGCGACTTCTTCGACAGAGTAAACAAGAAGTATTTTGATGCACCAGGACTTACGATTCCTGGAGGGCTATCAGGTTTTAGCAGCAGGGGACCCACTCGTGACGGTCGCTCCGGTGTTACATTGTTGGCTCCTGGAAGTATTATCGAATCGACCATGCCGGGCTATGTTAAAGAGTGTCAAAAAGATGCAACTCTTCCTGATTGTAGCAATCTTTTGTCTTCTTTAACGACCAACCAAACGTATCTTTCCTCAGGCACCAGTATGGCATCACCGATGGTCGCAGGGGCGACTGCACTTCTCTTACAGAAAGATCCAACGGCTTTTGTGCGACCCTTATTTCAGACAACTGCTCAATCTCCGGCCTGGGTGACAACAAAGCCTGCTTCCATGTATGGAGCAGGTATGCTTCGTCTACCTGATGCTTATGAAAAGTGGAGCAAAGGCAAGACCCCAAAAATTACTCTTGAAACTGTAAGTGGTACAATCGTTGGAACTGCACCCTTTAAAGTTGATCTTAAAGTGACAGTTCAAAATGGGGTAACCATCAGTGAGTTCTTCTGGAATCTCGATGGTAAGCGAGGCAATGATCTACTTGGAACAAAGCCTACAACATCAGTGACGTTATCAAAAGTTGGAGAGCTAACTGTCTCTGTTGTTGCTGTTGGAGACACAGGTCGCACCGCAACTGCGACACTTAAACTGCAAGCCAAGCTTGCGAGTGAAAAAACGTCTGAACCCAAGCCTTCCGAGACTACAGCGCAGGAGAAAACAAAAGAGATAGGAAAACCCGATGCGGGGAAAGAGGCCACACCTCCTGAGTTAAAAAAAGAGGCCACACCTCCTGAGGTAAAAAAAGAAGCCACACCTCCTGAGCCAAAACCTGTAGAGAAGAAGGGAAGTGCCGAGGCTTCTCCCACTGAGCCGGAGAGAAAGGCAAAGGGTGGCTGTAACTGCACCGCAACTCCAGAGCTTCCATCTCCTATACCTATGATCGGGTTGGGCTTCTTGTTACTCTTTTTCTTGAAACGTCGTGGGTTGAAATCATGAGATTGATTCGAATGAGGTTCTTTTTTCTAGGGTGTGTAGGATCGCTTGTTTTGATGGTAACGGGTTGTCCTTCGACATCTCAATCCATCAAGGGATCGCATCAAAATAGTGCGACCTCTACGCCGATATCACAGCCAAGGACAAAGGTAAGATCTGCGACGGGAGTTGGTATGATTCTATCTCCCACAAAAACAGCGATCTCTTTGGGGAAATCGATCTTTGTGTTAATCAAAAATACAGGGAAGAAGACATATCGCTATTCTTTCAAAGGGGGTAGCAATGGTTGTGTTTTACCCATTTATCGAATGACGCTGATTCATCAAAGTGGTCAACGTTTTGTGGCGACACATCCAAGAATTGGTCGCAAGTGTACAATGGCACTTGTTCCACCTCGGAAGATCGTCCTTCGTACTGGACAATCTTTGAAATTGAAGTTAGATACAGGGCGTTACTGGTATATCCCTGCAAAGAGTTTAAGGGCCCGAGCAAAGCCCAGTGCTTTGCCTGTTGGAAGCTATCGTTTACACGTTCGCGGAGGAGGTCTTCGACTTTCTTTCAACAAACTCACCATTCAACGTTAAACGGGAATCTGACAGCCTATAAAACAAATGGATATAGCGAAATCCCCTGTATATCCGTGGGGCTGAACCTGCGTAAGCTTGCACACCAAAGGAGGCAATGCATAGTTATGTCCATTTGTTTTCATCACAATATCTAGAATATAGCGTGCTTTTACTCAAACACTGTAAAGCCCGTTAAT
>JALTMC010000349.1 GCA_027005175.1 Myxococcales bacterium | reverse complement strand
CATTGCCATAAGCCAGCCCCACCCGTCCACAATGATCGTGACAGGGACAGCTCCACCTGGAAAAAACTTTGTCATCAAACCTTGCGAATCTAACAAACTGATAGGGTAAAAGTATTGAGCATTCTTCTGGTGTTCCACTACAGCATCGCGGCTCTCATCACTGATGCCTATCATAGCAAAACGCTTGTCCTTGATCTTTTGATGCAACTGCATCTTCAACGGCATCTCTGCCTTACAAGCTCCTCACCAGGTGGCCCAGCGTGTGAGCATCAATACTTGACCACGATGTTTTTGCAGTGTGTAGTTGTTGTTCTGTAGATCCTTTAACTCCAACGATAGATCGGCAGGCTGGGACTCGAGTGCTTGCAATCGCGCTTGTGCAATCAGCCGCTCTAGTTTCTTTGCTGCCTTTGGATGCTTCGAAAAATAAGGATGATTCAAAGCAAAAGCAGACAGAGGTAAGGCGAAGGTTAATACAAACAGGAGAGCTTGAAATAAGGTCTGAAATAAGATGGAATATCTACTTTTTTGATAAGACATGATCTTTGGTTCTTGGTTCAAATGTGGGAATGTTTGTGGCTGGCTTCCATGTTCATCAGCACGACACGCTCTGCCAAACAAATGCGGAGACGCTTGTGGCTGACTTTCATCAGAAAAAAACCTCTTATGTTGCGGGCGTGGAAACCCCTTTTAGAATCGACAGGACGAAGTCCGGATTTGATGGGGGCAGTTGACGTTCAGCACGACACTTTCTGCCGAACGATAGCAGGGGTTAGAGACTCCGTCAAGATCGCCTTTCGTATTGTGTGAGTGGTGTGTCCAAGTGCGGTGTGATATACAAGTATGGAGGGGAGTTCCGCTTAAAGACCTACGTTTCATCGATTGCTTTGATAGGGAGAGCGAGTTGTGGAGGGTGCTCAGCTTCGTTTGCAAACCTACCTACTGAGTTTCTTGTTGTTTGGGGCATTTTTGCTCTTTATGAGTATGGTGTGGAGGTATACACCTGGACCTACACCTTCCACCTTTTATGCTATATCCCGAGTGCGGGTGAGGCAGGCACCCACACGACGTTCTTCCTCTCGCTATGATTTGGAGCTGGCTGGTTCAGGAAGTAATCTTCCTTTAACACGGATCTTATTGCAGTCCTTTGCTGAATTACAGGGCTATCGCAAGAGCAAGGTTAAGTTATACCAAAGTATCGGTTCAACGGGGGGAATTCAGGCTGTTCTTGATAAGAATATCGATATTGGTCTTATCTCACGAGTTCCAAGAGAGCAGGAGAAAGACCCCAAGCTTACATTCCTTCCCTATGCTCGTGTTGCTGTTGTGGTCGCAGTTCATCCTGATGTTCCTGAAAAGAATATAACAAAGACCGCTTTGCTTGCTATTTACAAAGGCAAGCAAAGACACTGGTCGAATGGACAGCGCATTGTTGTCTTACAGAGAGAACGAGGAGACTCCAGTCATCGCGCTGTTTCGAGAGTGATTCCTTCTTTTCAGAAAGTCAATGATGATGCTTATCGACTCCAGCAGTGGCGTGTTTTGTATCAGGATAGCGAGATGCAACGAGCCTTAATGAACACTCCCGGCTCGATAGGTCTCTTTAATCTCGGTGCTATTCTATCTCAAAAGCTAGCGATTAACTACCTTTCCATTCATGGCGTGAGACCTTCACTCCAAACGCTTCGTTTGGGCAGCTATCCCTTTCATAAAGAGTTTTCTTTTGTGATAGCAGGTCGCTTGAGGGGGATTCCACGCAAGTTTGTCCAGCATGTGTTCTCTACAACAGGAAAAAAGCTGATGCGTGAGCATGGATACCTCCCGTTGGAAGGTAGAGTTCCATGAGCGCAAAGGAAGTCATGAGTGCAAAGGAAGGCATGAGTACAAAGGGAGGCGTGAGTGCAAAGGGAGGCGTGAGTGCAAAGGAAGGCATGAGTACAAAGGGAGGCATGAGTACAAAGGAAGGTGTGAGACAAACTTTGACGTTGCGTTATTCTTTGCAGCGCAAGCTAATACCTTTGGTTTTTCTTTTGGTGCTTGTGGTTTCTTTGAGTGCGCCGTCTGCTTATCTTCTCCTTCGATTGCGTTCTCTTCGGCAGCAGGCCAAACTCTTTGCGGAGCAGGTAGTTACTTTTATCCAAAAAGAAGCATACCAACATCCGGTGATGTGGCGTTACAATATAGCTAAGTTACTCTCTCATTTGCGTAGTTATCATGCTTCAAAACAATTGCTATGTACTCAAATCATAGACCGTCATCGTCGTCAGATTATTCAGAGTTGTCCTTCGGTGAACAAACCTTCGTTGCGAAAAGCTGTGTGGGGGATGTCAGAGATTCGCAGAGACCAACATTCGCTCGGTCATGTTTGGGTTGCGATGGCAACGCATCCCACTCGCACGAATACACTCTTCCTGCTCTTTCTTTTTTCGACAATCAGTGTATGCTTGGGTTGGCTTTTGTACCATATACCCCATCGAACAGTTGGGAGGGCAGAGTCACAGATTCAGGGATTAATTGGGCGACTTGAAAGTACGCAGGAAGAACTCTCGACGTTGAACAAAGGTTTGGAGGTGCAAGTGATGGAGCGCACTTTGGAGTTAGAGCAAGCCTATCAACAGCTCCAGCAAAAAGAGAGTCGTTTGCGTGAGCTTTCGACACAAGCGATCACCTTTCAGGAAGAAGAGCGCAAAGCCATTGCCAGGGATCTTCACGACTCGATTGGACAATCCTTGACCGCGATTCGCATCCATCTACAACTTCTTCACGAGAAGGTTCATGCCTCAGAGTCGTCTGTGGCGATTGCATCTCAAGCCTTGCAAATGACAGATCTAAGCATTGAAGAGATCCGGCGCACTGTGCAGCGATTGGGGCCAGCAGTCCTTCATGATTTTGGATTGGACATCGCCCTTCAGCGTCTCTGTGACTCTGTTTCTGGACACATGGACTTTCATGTGACAGCACAAATAGAGGAAATGGTACCTGAGCTACCAACAAGCATCGAGAGTGCTTTGTATCGTATTGCACAAGAAGCTCTGACCAATGTTGCGAAACATGCCGGAGCGAGTCATGTGAGAGTGGTTCTTCAACAATCCTCTAGTCAACTCTCTTTGTTGATCGAAGACGATGGCTGTGGGTTTGTTCGTGAACGGTCTGAACATAGAGGTCATGGATTGTCGGGGATTCGAGAGAGATGTGAGTTGCTTGGTGGCATCTTTCGACTGCACTCTGTCCCTGGAGAGGGTACCTCTCTCTCTGTTTCTTTCTCCATCGATGCAAAGTCATCCAAGAACCTGGAATAGACATGCACATACATCGCAAATGCCCCATTCGAATACTGTTGGCAGAAGACCATACGATTGTACGCCAGGGGCTTTGTGCTCTTTTGGAGAACCAAGACGACCTGGAGGTGGTAGGAGAGGCAAACGATGGCTATGAAGCTCTTGAACAAGCAAAGCTTTTGAAGCCAGATATCGTGATCATCGATCTCGGAATGCCGGGCCTTAATGGCATTGATGCTATCATAGCGATTCGTCAGCATATACCGAGCATTCGCATTCTGGTTTTGTCGATGCATTCGGGAGAAGAGTACGTTCGCCCTGCCATTCGAGCAGGAGCACAAGGGTATTTGATCAAGGGGGCTGATTTGGCAGATCTGGTCAAAGCTGTTCAAGCTATTATGAAAGGCGATCCGTTCTTCAGTCCAGCCATTGCTTCCCTTGTGCAACAAGATTCTTTGGCATCTCCAGGCGTTGAGAAGCCTTACCAGCTCACCACCCGAGAACGAGAAATCCTTCAGCTTATCGCAGAGGGCTATACGACTTCACAAATTGCAGGGCATCTTGGTATTAGTGTTCGTACCGTTGATGTTCATCGCAGGAACATCACAAAGAAACTGAATATCCACGGTATCGCAGGTCTCGTGAAATACGCCATTCGGATCGGCCTCGTCTCCCCCTCCTTGTAACTTCCTGTCCTCTCACTTCTTATGCCCTACGCGAAGCTGAAAGATAAGAGTCTCTCTTGCTACTACGTAAAACTACGTATTTCTTTTTCGGTGCAGTTAGCTTCTAATCGGGATGTTTCGAGATGACTTCTTTCATAAACCCTTGGTAGGGTGTGTTGTCGCGCCCCGATGACTTTCTTGCAACAAGGGGTACAAGGCTCTCTATAGGATAGGTTGCTGTGGGTTTTCTTTGTTGGACTTCGACTCAATGAGTTTTCTTTGTTGGACTTCGACTCAATGAGCTTTCTTTGTTGGATGGTTTGATGCACAAACAACTGAGCTACGTGTTATGTACTTTTGTGGTGTTACTTTTTTCACTTCCTGTGGATGCAGCAAGTAAGCAAGCTAAGAAAGCGAGTAAGCAAGCTAAGAAAGCGAGTAAGCAAGCTAAGAAAGCGAGTAAGCAAGCTAAGAAAGCGAGTAAGCAAGCTAAGAAAGCGGGCACAAAAGTTAAGCGGAAGAAGCGTGATAAAAAGAAGAAGATGCCTATCTTTGAGTCGGTAAGTGTGGGGTATCGGACACGGGTTGATGCTTTTCGGACACCGCGATCGATTGTGGTTCTTGATCGCAAGCGTTTGCGGGAAAAAGGTCCACGTTCTGTTCCCGAGGCATTGATGGAAGAGGCAGGTATCTTTGTTCAAAAAACCAATCATGGTGGAGGGGCACCTTTTATTCGAGGTGCTGTGGGTCCACAAGTTCTTATCCTGGTTGATGGAGTAAGGCTGAATAACTCAACGTATCGGGCGGGGCCGAATCAGTATTTGAATTTGATCGATCCTCATAATCTTCGGCGCCTGGAAGTTCTTCGTGGTCCGGGTTCGATTGCTTATGGTAGTTATGCATTTGGTGGTGTGATCAGTGCTCTTTCTCGCAAAACACCGATGACTTCGGGTTCTCGCTTTCGTTACCAGGGTGCGCTTCTCGGTCGCTATGGAAGCAGTGATAATGAATTGAGTGCTCATGCTTCTTTTGGTGGTTCTGCTGGAAATGTAGGTTTTCGAGGGAGTGTGACATATGGGTCTTTTGGCAATCTGCTAGGAGGCAGCTCTCCAACACCTGAGGGATCTGTAGGTAGCCGGTATTTGATTAAGCCAACTGGTTTTGGTGATATCGCGTTGCGTGGAGATACGGGTAGGCAGGCTTTTTCTGGATACCAACAGTTCTTTGCCAACGGTGAGGTTCGTTGGCGGATTCGTTCGGGTTGGGAGCTTAAACTTGCTTACCAGCGGGCGCAGTTCTTTCGGGCGGGTAGAGCCGATCAGTTCGTCAGTAAGGGGCGAGTGCGTTACTACGACAATGTGAGGGATCTTGTCTATCTTCAGACCAAAGGGAAAAGCGACAAACTTCGTACTCGAATGCGGTTGACCCTTTCTTACCAGCGGCAGGAGGAAGTTCGCGACCAGCAGGCACTCGACCCAAAGAATAACTATAAGATGACTCGACAGGATATTAATCGCGACCAAACTCATACGGTGGGTGCATCCTGGCAAGGGAATACCCGAGTCACATCCTGGATGAAGCTTTCGTATGGTATCGACTTTTATGGTGACTTTGTTGAATCCGAAGCCCGTCGCAGTAAGAATGGTGGAGACTTCAAAGAGCGAGCAGGAAACTTCCCCCAGGGCTCTACTTATTTTACGTTGGGTGCTTATGTTTTGGCTCGCTTTCGATTGTGGGAGTGGAAGCCTCGCAGTGGATTCTATCTGCATGTTGGGGAGCGTCTCAACGGATTTTTTGCGACAGCTCCTGCGCGTCCAGATGTGGATGCTGTGGCCTTTCAACAAGTCGGGCAGGCTCCTTACGCATCATTGCAATTTTTGGCTTCTCCCTCTTTCAATATCAGCTTCTCTTATGCCGAAGGATTCCGTGCCCCTAACCTTCAGGAAGCCGTATCTCTGGGTGACCAAGGTAACAACTTTGAAGTCTCGAATCCCAATTTAACGGCGGAGATCTCTCGTACCTTGGAGCTGACTGTGCGAACACGCTGGAGACGTCGTGTCCGAGCTTGGGTCACTGGGTATGTCAGTTTTTGGAACAACCTGATCGACAAGCAACCTGGAGAATATAAGGGTCAAAAAGAGGTAGACGGAAAAGCCGTGATTCAGCTTGTGAACACGGCCAATGCCCGTGTTATGGGTCTTGAGGCGGGTGGCTCCTGGCGAATATGGAGAGGTCTGCAAGTTTCAGGACACCTGACCTGGACCCAAGGGCGTGCTGTGACTCCTCACCTTGAAACTCCTCTTTCGAGAATTCCTCCTCTCTTTGCAAAAACTGCCATCTCCTACCGATTTGGGAAACGTGCCTTTCTGGAGCTGTATGTTTTGGCTGCAGGAACACAAAAAGACCTCTCCAAACGAGACCAGGGTGATCCTCGTATTCCCAAGGGTGGAACTCCTGGCTGGTGGACGCTCAACCTGCGAGGCGGGGCAAGGCTGACCTCGTTTGCCCGCATTAACTTTCTCGTCGAGAACTTCTTTAACACCCCTTATAAGTACCATGGTTCCGGTGTGTTGGGGCCAGGACTGAGCGCACGAATCCTTCTTGAAATGACACTGTAGCCCTTGCCATCCTTTAAATGGTCTTGCTGCTCTGTGCGGGATTCTATCCTGATTGACGGACACCATCTTTTAAATGGTCTTGATGGTTTGTGTGGGATTCTATCCTGAGCGATGGAGACCATCTTTTAAATGGTCTTGATGGCTTGTGCGGGGATCCATCCTGATTGACGGACACGTCGTTTTTCTTTTTTGCTGTAGATGGTGGCTTCGATCCGGAGCCAGCTTTGTTTGCCATTTGGGGTTGCTACATCGAGTTGTTTTTTGACAGTGACTTCATCAGCTTCAGTGAGTCGAAAGAGGGGTTCGAATTGGGTGCCATATCCAGAGCGTGCGGTTACGCGGGGTTGTATGATGATGCCGGAGGTTCGGTAACGTTCTTGATAGAGTTTGATGCTAAGGCTGAGCCACATGATCAGTGTGAAGGTCCCAAATGCAGCAAGGGGCCAGCGCAGACCCAAGAGGCCTCGGGACTTACGACGAATGTAGACGGCCCACAAAAAGAGGGCAAAGGATGTGAGAAACACGACAGTATAGAACATCATTTTGAGGTCGAGAAGGTAGTACCAGAATAGGAACTTAATGCGCATCCCACCCTGTTGGGCCTCTGTTTTTCCCAGGCGGCGGTATATCATTTGGATATTGTGTAGCAGGTTGAGGTGGTTGGGATGAAGTCGTTGCGCTTTGCGATAATACGCAAGGGCTAGACCATACTGCTGTAGGCGTACATAGCTGTTGCCCAGGTTATAAAAGACTGCGAAGTTCGCCCACTCTTTTGAAGCGATCAGTTGTTCTAGCATCTGTGCAGCTTTGCGATAGCTACCTTGGTTGTATAGTTGGTTGGCACGCTGAAACAGACGGTGTGGGGCTTGGGTTCCTGCGGTTTTACCCGCTGGATTTTGCTGTGTGGACTTCCATGTCGGCTTGGTTAAAGCTCGTGGTGTCGGCTTCGGTGTAGACTTTGTGGAGGTGCCTGGTTGTGGTTGCTTTGGTGCGGGACCAGCCCAAGCTGACCATGGGAGTAGAAGTGCCAGAAGGCTGAAGAGTATTGCTTTCATGAGTCTATGGTCCAGTATTGTGAGTTCCACGTTCAAGCGGTCGGTGCTTCGGTTCAAGCGACCGGTACTTCGGTTTAAGCGGTCGAGACTTCGGTTCTGTGGCTTCGTTATGTTTTGGGTAGTGCTTTATCAATGGTGCGAATGTGTTGTTCGAACTGTTGCAAAAAGTCTTTGGGGTTCTCGATCGCATCACCACCGTACAATGCGGCTTCGAGTTGTTGGTGTTGTTGGACCAATGCTGTTGTAGTAGCCTGCTTGACTTTCTCTGAATTTTTGGAGAGGACGCGCTCTACTTCACTCGGAGTGAGTTGTTTTTGTGATAGGGACAGCCGCTCGATCAGGTAGTTTTGTAGGGCGTCGATCGCTTGACGGTGCCACTTCCTATCTTGCTCGGGGCGAAGCTGTTTGAGAGCTTCGGAGAAGGCTCGCAATGCTTTTTGACGAGCTTGTCGCTGTGGGTCTGCTTGCAGCAGGAGTTGGTTGCGATGCCATCCCAGAAAGAGCAAGAATAATCCGAAGGGGCCGAGCATAAGGAGCAAGTGATACCATCGACTGACTCGAAAGTACTGGTTGTCAAGACTGGATGTTCCCAGGATCGCATTAGGTCGAAGTTCGGTATCACTCAGCACAGAGGTTGAGGCCGGCGTGCGGGTGGTGGGAGCTTTGCGACGTCTTGGTGCAGCAACGGCTCCATTGCGTGCCTCCACTTTGATCGTAAAGGGCAGTGTTTGCGCTGTGAGAATACCTTCCTCTCGATGGTAGTACTTGAGTTTGAGGGAAGGTATTGTAAACGTTGTGGGCTCCTCTGGGATGAGCTGAAGCTGCACTCGCGTTTTGTTTTCTTTACGCATGGCTTTGTCATCCGGTAACTCCACATAGGTTGTGACGCTTCGTTTGCGGAAGGTTGCAGCGAGTTTGTCAAGTTGGTCACGGATCTGTTCACGTGCAGTCTTCAGGTCTCCATCTCCTTCGATATCAACGAGGAGGTAGAAGGGTTTGTCTGTCATGGTTGCGCGTTTGGTTGGGTAAGACAGTTTGGTTAAGCGTGCGCCGATGCGGAAGGTTCCGATTAATCGAATGCCTTTGGCCGACGCTGGAAGTGAACGAATGGGGATAGTCAGCTCTGATGTGGAAAGCTCACGTGTTTGAATGGAGCATCGCTTTGGGTTCCCGCTGCTGTTGTAATGGTCGCGAGTGATCGCTTGTTTGAGTGTGCTCTCACGACCCTGATTGTAAAACAGGCAGATTTGGTGTTGGCGAAAGAGTTGGTATAGGGTGAAGCGATTGAGTCGAAGTGATGCAGCTGATAATTTAAGTTGATTTGTTGCAGGTGCAGCAAATCGAATGCGTGTTCGCAGAGTGACCCATCCTGTTTGTTGGGAAGGGACTCGTTGAAAGTCTTCTATCTTTTTCCACGTGCTGAATTTGTCAAACTTGGGTAGCGTGAGATGCTTGCTAAAGAATTTGGCATAAAATCCTTTTTCTTTGGGAGGGCAACTCGACTTGGGACAATGAAACAAGATGTCGTAGAAAATAGGCTCTCCTGCAAAATAGCTTTTGCGATCCGTTTTGACATGGATGGATACATCTTGTGACGATTCGATCGCGACATGAAATCGCTGGCCACCCCAGATCACCGAGGGGAACTGGTTGAACAACCCTTTTCGCAGTGTGACATGTGTATTTCCAACCAGGACACTCATATGTATGCCCTGGCTATAGACCTGTTCTGACCGACCAAAAGGCGTGTTGCGAACGGTGCGTCGAACGATCTGTCCTTGTTTGGTTTGCTTTGTCAGCTGAAAGTGGGATGACAGCTCCCATCGGCGTGACAGCAAAGAGGTGAGCGGAAAGCCTGGAGCCAGTTGGTATCCCCAAATCTCAACGGGTTGGCTTTGCTGTGTGGAGGGGGGGCGTGAATAGGATAGATAAATCCGATTCTCTTGTTTGTTGGGGGTGAGTCGCTCTTGAAGTGGCTCACCATGGGCTTGTAGAGAAATTGGGCTTGTGCTTTGAGTGTAGCTTTTGTTTTGTGCATTCATAAACGTCATAGACAGCGCGGGAAGCTCAATCTGGGGGCCTTTAAATGCAAAATAAAGATCAATGGTAATACGCCCATTCAGCGATTGATCCGGTAGCTTCCAGCGATAGTGGTGCAGGCGCAGTTTGCCTTGAAGGTTGTTGGTTTGCAAGGTTTGTTCAATCGTCTGGCGAAGGAATCGATCGGCTTGTAGTAGAAAGCCTTTTCCCTGAAGCCGCACGTGCCAAAACTTTCGGCTTGGGGGCTCGGTGACCAGCCTACTCGAAAGTTTCCACTCTCCTTGACATGCTGTTGCAGCCTGGACTGTCGTTGTTTTACTTCCAATGACAATCGGCTTTGTTGTGACACTGTATACATAGTTTTCTCGAAGCTGTATCAGTTGTTGCAAGCTATGTGATGGCGCGCCTCGTGCTTGTGCCCATTTTCGCAGCCCTTTGATCACGTTGCGCTGGTTGATGGTCTCGATAATAGGCATGGGAACACGCAGGGGGGGGGTGGATAATTGTCCTCCATGAAGTGGTGTTACCTGATAGTCAAAGCGGACGGATACGCTCGGTGGCTTGGCGTTGTCGAGGTAATTGATCTGAGGCGTGATGGAGGATGACTGTACCCAAAAATCACTGTTGGAGGTGAGTCTTACTTGGTCGCGAAGCTGGCTCATTAACTGACTGTAATTCAGTCGTCGAAAGTTGCAGAGGGATTGAGGGCATTTCACAGTATATGTGAGTTGAAGCGAGCGCCCTTCCCTGTGGGTTGCAGGTGGGAATGTGACCTTCCCGGTCATTTTTCCAGCTTGGGGCTTTGTTTGTTTCGAAAATGTCAGTGTATTACTGGTCACCTTAAATTGTTGGAAATTGATCTGAAAATTGAGACGTATGGGGCCATACCGCAACACAGAACCTTCGTGTCTGGCACGCAATCGAATGCGAAAGACCTCTGTGATGCGCTCACTGGGAGCACCACGAGCATCGCGAAGCTCTTCACGGGCTCCGGAAATGCGGGTTCTCTCTCGCAGGGTGAAGTCGCGACTGTGGCGGATCTGCCCTGCCCAAGAGCGCTGGAAAAATCCAAAGGGTGCTGGTAGACGGTAGAAGAATACATACGCAGTGATATCTTGTCCTGGCGTATAGGTCTTCTGCGGTGCGACGAGATGAATATAACTCTTCTGAGCCAATGCTTGTGATGAAAACAAAAACAAGGCTGCAAAAAGAGAAAGAAGGAAGGTCTTGCTCATCATTATTATCCACGTTTGCCTGTCAAAGACCGTCTGGGTTTGCGTTCACGTTTTCGATCGTTGCGATTGTCTCGAAGATTGCGCAACTGGTTGCGAACTTGTTGGCGCTTGGATGCGTTTTGGTTCTTCTGCTGTTTGCGACGACGAGAGCGTCGGGGGCGTCCTTTTTGAGGAGGACGCCGATAAACATACAACACCGCTGGGCGGAAGGGAACCTGAAGTCGATCTCTTTGTCCCTTCGCTGGCTTGGGAGGGAGAAGTTGTGGAGAAACGGGTTGCTCTCCTGTGAGTGGATTGAGCCAGATGTATCGATGCTTCTTGAGTGGTATCTTGGGAGAGCGTTTGATCTGTAGGTATTGTCGGACCGTGGGGTTGATCCAGGCTACCACATGGTGGCCTCCTCGCGGCATCTGTACCTTGGCTTTTTTCCCCTTCTTTCCGGGCTGTACTCGAATGGGGGTTTCCGCACTGAAAGCTTCATACGATCGAAACTGAATCGCACGAGAGGGAGGGCGCAACCTATTCCAATCAAAGGTATTAAAGAAGCCTCGCAACACACCCACAAGGCGTTGGGCTGGAGGTAGCTTCTGCAGAGCAAGCTTCGTCTTTTTCTTGGCTTTGTTGGGTGATGATATCGGGTGCTGGATCGGGCGACCGGCGTGTCCAAAACCAATGAGTTGAGAGCGCCACAAGAAGCCTGCCCAACGATGAAGAAGTCTCTTATTCCACTTGACCTTCTTTCCTTTTGAGGTGGTCTTGCTCGAAACAAAAGGTGACTTTTTTTGCAGCAATGGACGCCAGGTCAACACGACGGGGCGACCCAATTGTGTAAGTTTAAAATCTTGAATTTCTTTGTTCAACGATTGGATATTCATCCACAACCAGTCAAACTGTTTGCTGACTTGCTTGAGTTGCTTTTCAGAACGTGGCCGACCAATATGTGCCCCCATCAGCGGTGGTGGAAGTGACGGTCTCTCCTTGATCTTGGGCTTCTTCTTACCTTTCGCTTTGGCGAGAGCACGTTGAAGCTTGGGATAACGCTTTATGTACCAAGCACGCACCAGCATGGGAAAGAAAGAGGCCCCTTTTTTCTTGCTACTTTTGTCCACAATCCATAGCAGGGGATAGGATGCTGCAAAGCGGTCCATCAGGTACTCGATATGACTTGTTCCACCTTGCAACAACTGCAAGCTTTGTTGAGGTGTGATCGATATCGCTAAGTGGTATCCGGCGTTGTGAATCGCCTTCATGCGCTGGTCGAGACGCTCAAGCTGTGCCGCTAGGGTTGGAGACCACATTGTCCTGGAGATCCTGCGTGCTTTCTTGGGCTTTGTGGTGGCCAAGCTGGGTTGCTGTTGGGTCCAACTTAAAGATGGCAAAGACGCCACCAGCAATGTTGTTCCTGGATGGCGCTGTGGCAACTCTTTGATCGTTTCAGCAAACTGCTTGTCACTCCAACTTGCCGAAAGCAGGTTGGGTACTGCTTGTGCAAACATAAAATAAGGACGCTGTCCCATCATGAGATGCATCGGGTTGCGACGCTGTCGTTGTAGTGGTGCCGGTAGGTTGGAGGGGACCACTTTAATCTTACCTGGAAACTTCCACAGCCCTTTGAGCTTCTTTCCTCTGTGGAGCACTGTGAAGCTCCAAATCCCTTGCTTGTTCGGTAGAAATCGAGCTTCGTAGCCACGCTTTGTACGCACAAAAGAGACATGCAAGGGAGCAAAAGGTGGTTGCTTCCTTCGGCCTCTTGCTCGTGGTTTTGGTGCGTTTACCACCATCTTCCAGTCCTTCAACCGCAATGCTAAAGTATTCACCGGGCGCGTGGTGGCTTGTTTCAACACCTTGGCTGGTAGCAGTACCTTGTAAGACTCATTGAGCTTGTGGTCGCGTACTGTCACTTTGGCAACATGTGCTGTTTTCTTGGGTGCCGTTAATGCCAGGGATGTTACTTGACGAAAGATCTTCTTCTTTAAGAACTTTCCTGTCTTTGCATTGTACCAACGAAACTCCAAGTCCCACCGGCTGTTGCGCCAGCGAATTTTCGGTGCCTTCTTAAACTTTATCGTGGGTGGAACAAAGAGAACAGTCGGTCCATTGCTGGCCAGAAATCCTCGAACGGTAACAGACTTCCACTTAATACCAGGACGCTTCATCGGAGCGGGAACTTTCACAGACTTTCCTGTACTCAGTTTCTTGCTCTTTCCACGCTGACTGGGGGGACGCAACTGGATCTTATTGGGCTTTAAGAGGTTTTGCTTGCGCGCACCCGGTGGGCTTAAATTCACACCGGGAAGCTGCATCCGCTTCTTCTGCTGTTGCTGATGCCATTTGCGCAACGCTGTAAAATCAGGAGCCATCGTGCGAACCATAGAGGGGCGAACATAACCACTAAAACGAAACGAATTTAAAAATGTGTTCCAGTGATGCCGAACTCGTAAAAAATGTAGATAAGGTCGAGAAATTCGCCTGGCCTTCGGTGTCACCTTCACAAGCACACGGGATCGTGGAGGCGTCTTCTTTGCGATAGTAGGCTTCTTGGTACCTTCCGGTTTTGCGATAGTAGGCTTTTTCGTACCTTTACGCTTTGCGATAGTAGGCTTCTTGGTGCCTTCCGGTTTTGCGATAGCGGGCTTCTTGGTGCCTTTACGCTTTGCGATAGCGGGCTTTTTGGTCCCCTTTGGTTTTGTGGTTTGGACGTTGGACTTCGTATTTGCTTCATCGGGATGAGGTGGAAGTTTGTCTTCGTCGAGGGCTTTGCGTTGCCATTTGATGATGCTGTTGAGTTCGTCTTCATGAAAGGCTCGGTCCAGCATGACGGTGGTGCTGATACCAGCAATGTATAGCTTCCACCATTGCTTGAGCAAAGCTTTGGGAGCTAGCTGCATGGGTAGGGGAAGATCGCCGATCCATGGGCGCATTAGAACAGTTTGAATTGCTTTTCCGGTGGCAACATGATGGCTTGTATGCCACACAAGGTGTTTGTATTTGGGGTTGGGTTTAAACAAGGTTGGAGGCTTGGGCTTCTTTTTGCCTTTTCCTGGTTTGGCATTTTTTTTGGATGTTGAAGGTGGAGTTGTCTTTTTGGGTTTTTGGCCAGGGAGTTGCTTGTCGATTCGTTGGGCGAGTGTTTTATCATACGAGACCGCAATCGGCTGTCGATACGGATCGTATTGGCGCAAGAAGCTAACGACACTGTCGCGTAGCTTTCCTTCCAACTCTTTGGCCGACCAGATCACATCGACATGAGCCAGCCGAGCCAAAAGGTAGCCCAATACATATTGAACCTGGGTTTGTGACAGCTCTTGATCTGTCTTGAGAACATAGACAAAAGCCCAGTTGTATGTGGGGTTTTGACGCAACACCTTCAGTCGGTTCAGGAGGAGTTCTACGACTTCTTTGTTGACCTTGAGGGGTTTCTTTTCCTTCCAAGTGAAAATGTCATCGATGGGTATGTCAACATAGATAGCGGAAGGAGCTACCAACTCCAGCATCTGATGGTGCTTGGTAAAGAGTTTGTTCGAGAGCTTTTTACTCAGTAGATTCGGGATGTGCAGGCCGTTCCAACGAATCACCTTTTCGTCTTTGGGAATCGGACTTTTTGGCTTGGGCTTTGCTTTCTTTTTGCCTTTTCCCTTCTTTGTTTTTACTTTTGTTTTGACTTCTTCTTTGGGCTTTTTCCAGGCGAAGCGAACAGCATTGCCTGAGGCTACGACCAATTGACCTGCACGAGCAGATGGCAGCACACGAAACAGGCCTTTGTCTTGAAGTGATGGATCGATCTGAGTTTGTGATGGGTGTCCTGGCAGGCGTTGGGCGATAGTTTTGATTTGATAACTCCACTTGCCTGTACGGGGTGGAACAAACCGAACAACCCACTTTTGTTGATTGACAGGATAGCCCCAAACTCGGTAAGTCTTTCCTGTGGTTTTGTGTGTAAAGGTGGCTCGCAATGCGATGTCACGAACAGGATCGCGGTAAGCTTTGGAGGCTACAAGCTTAATTATCTTTGGCGCGTAGCGAAAGACACGAGTGCGGTTGAGCTTGCGTTGTCGTCGCTCTCGTTGGCGAATTAGCATGGAGATGCGTTGTCGGTTGTACTCCGCATCCGGATCGGGCTTTTTGAGCGTTTGTTTGGCGATCGTTGCGGCCGCAGCAAAGTGAATGAGTGCCTGCTCATACTGAAGTCGCTCTGTATGAACCAAACCCAAGTTGTAATGGGCCTTTTGACGCATAAAAGCGTTGCCAGCCTGAACCACAGACTTGAGGTGCTTCTCTGCCTTTGTAAGATAAGCTTTGCGCTTTGCATTTTTCTTATCGAGCTTGCGGGCCAAGCGCAGGTATACGGTGCCCAGGTTGTACATTAACTCCAGTTGGTCGGGGGTCTGGCTTTGTAGCTTCAGGAACACCCCAAGTGCTTGTTTGTACTTTTTTTGCTGGAATAACTGACGTCCCAGGCGGTATTGTTCATAGTGTTGCGACTCCGTACCTGTGGCTTGCGAAAACCACTGGCAACCCATAAGCTGCAGACAAAAGAAAGCCAGCAGAGATAGACTGCTCATACGAGATGCGATTCGAATATTTTGTTTCTCAAACACGGTTGATCCCCGTTGTCTGGTTTGTTTGGTTTGGATCCATGTGTAGGCTTGAGACTCCCACCAGGTCTTCTTATTTGCGTTCACGAAAAGAGCCATACAGGAGCAAGAATACAAGTCCTACGCTCAAAAAGGGTGGAAAGCGTTCTTCGCGAATTACGAGGCGTTGGCTCTTGTGAGCGCGGGAACGCAGAACACTGCGAGCGTGCTCATACAACGTTTTGATGTCACGGTGGCTGACCTCCGCTTGTTTGGCGAGCCCTTTGGTGATTTTGGAAATGGTTTTGAGTAACTTCAGGTTGAGTCTGGTTTTAATGGGGCGTGTATCCAGCTCTTGCCCAGGTCCTGGCGGTGGGAGTTGGGAGGGCAAGATGGTGGTCATCTTGGTTGAGCCAAATCCCAATGTGTAAATACGAATCCCTTTTTTGCGTGCCTTTTGGGCCGCCTCTTTTGTATTCTTTTCGTGGTCATCCCCGTCTGTGAGTACAAACAAGGCTTTGGAGTTTTGACCACTGGTAGCAAACATCGGAATGGCTTTAAGTATGGTGCTGGCGAGAGCCGTTCCACCATAAGGGATGAGTCGAGGCTCAAAGGAGTTGAGCCAGAACGCACAAGTGTTGTGGTCGGTTGTCAAAGGACAAAGAATGACAGGCTTTCCAGAGAATGCAATGATTCCAATTCGCTCATTGGGCATCTGTTGCATCAAAGCACGAACCTTGCGACGTGCGAGCTGCAGACGACGTTGCATCTGGTTGGGTGAGGCAGTGGGAGCGTCTTTGGCAAGCATACTCTCAGAGACATCCACAGCGATGATAACATCGATGCCACGGCGTTTGAGGATGCGAATCTTGGTGCCCCACTGTGGGCCAGCCCAGGCGATAAGCAAGAAGGTCCAACCCAGCGCAAGGAGCCAACCTTTGATCCGACGGCGTGTGGGGCTGTTGCCCGGTATCAAGCGTTCGGCGAGGGTGCTGGAGACAAACCGTTCCATCCGAGCCCGTCGGCTTCGACGCCACTGCAAGAGCAAAAGGGCTGTACCGGGAATGGCAAACAAGAGCAGCAAGATGTGGGGGCGTGCCAGTCCTATTTCTGGCGCGAGAGTGTCTCGTAGCTGCTCGTGAAACTGCAAGAGATAACTCACAGGGATAAGAGCAAACAGGAGCAGCGCGATGATGGTAAGCCCCGGCGACCAAGTGGATGTCGGAGGGGGCTGAGTGGGCCGGGTCATGGAATTCTCCGAAACAGGGTTTCACGTGATAGTAGTTCAAGTCCTAGGAAGCCCAGGCAGGGTAGCAGCAGCCATAGATAGAGTTCCCGGGTCTTTTCCCATTGATGGATCTTAAAGCGATTGGGCTCAAGCTTATTGATGTCGCGATAGACTTGCTCAAGTGCTTTCTTATCTGAGGCACTGAAAAACTTCCCTTTGGTGATGCGTGAGATCTCACGCATCAAGTCTTCATCAAAGGAGTCATTGGGTATCCGCACTACGTTGTTGCGACCTTCTTTACGACGTCGCACAAAGGTATAAGCGCTGCGGCTACCAATTCCGATCGTATAGATCTTGATGCCGTACAATGCAGCAGCTTGAGCTGCTTTCAAAACACTCTGCCGACCCTCTTCTCCTTGTGTGGCTGTATGCTTTCCATCCGTAAGTAGGATGATCATCTGAGAGCGAGGCTTTTTGGCTCGCATCGCCGCGATGAGTGAGGGATGTAATTTGCTAGAAGCGATACGCTTTTCAGCGTCTTTGTCGAAGACATAAGAGCCTTTTTCATGACGGATCTTCTTGAGAACATAATCAATCGAGCGTGTTTTGGCCATCTCGATGACATCCTCAATGGTTAGACCCACAAGGCGTTTGAGACTGTACAGAATGGCTTTGCGCAAGTCTGTTGCTTGGCCAACCATGCCGATCTCAACTTGTTTGAGCATGGTTCCTACAGACTGAACGTCAGAAGTCAGTGGACAGAGTGTTCGGGCCTCTGTACCAAAGACGGTGAGAGTGATCTGATCGCCCCGACGTTGCGAGAGAAACTTGGCCACAACTGCTTTGACGACATCGAGGCGATCCCAGGTTCCTTCTTTGGCTGTGCCCACTTGCGTGGTGGGGCCAAAGAATCCCTGTTGGTAGTGGCGTAGATCCACCACACGTTGCCCCCGGGGATCCATGTCGATAATATTCATACTGCCAGATGTATCGAGTGCGACGGCGATTTCCACACCTGTCGTCTCGAACCATTTGCGATACTCGACATCTTGGGGCCTCGCGAGTGCTGTAATGCCAAAAAGCAAAGCCAGCCAAAAAAGAGCGGGTGGAAGCCATCGCGCTAGGCGCAAACGCCAGCTTGTTGGAGCTTCTTGAAGGATAGATAACTGTGGAAACCACAGCCGGCTGCGTTGACCCAATCTGTGACGAAACAGGAATGCTAACAACAGCAGCACCGGTATCGCAAGCATCAGGTAAGGATAAACAAAACGAAATTCTTTCATCGTGATGGATTCCAGCTATACCTTGGTTTGTTCAGTTTCTTGGGAGTCGGTCTCCAGTGTGGGACGTGTATGTCGAACCACACCATGAAGGCGATTGGCGATATCTTCTATTTCGTCGTCTTTGGGCACATAACCCGCAAACTTGATGGTCTCCATAGCTTGCAACACCTTGCGAATATCGCGTGTAATCTCTGTGCTAAGTTGCTCTTGCTCTCGGCTCCATTGTGCGATCTCTTCCGTGGTGCTCTCCAGCGCAGGAAACAAAAATCGCAACTCCAGATAACCGCGAAAAAGCTCGGATAGTGCAAAGTAATGAGCTTTATACTGCTCTTTCTCCAACAGCTTGGCACGCATTAATTTTGTGTATTCGCGATGGAACCACTCGTGAGGTGGCAGAGCAGGGGCCTGGTAGCTTTGCCTACGACTCAACCATGTCAGACCTCCGAGACCCAACAACAACGCACCCGCCATCACCGACCACCAGACCCACTCCTGTGCCACTTGCGGACGCTCCGGTAAAATCGGAAGCTTGCTCGCTCGCAAGGAACGCAACAACTGCTTGGGCTGTTTTAGCTCTCCAACTTCCACCGCAATTCGAGGCACTGTGACACGATAACTCTTTCCCTTTTTGGTGTACCGAATCACAAAGCGTGGCGTGTTCAACGGACCTGTTGATACAGCCACCAAAGTAAGCTTCCATCGCTTTACCGCGAGACCTTGTTTGGTTTTGTAAAACCGGATCTGTGGCGGGTCTTTGGCTGGCATCACAAAGGGTCCATTAAATGTCGGATGT
>JALTMC010000348.1 GCA_027005175.1 Myxococcales bacterium | reverse complement strand
GGATCAAGCGGGCGAGAGAGAATGCTTCAGGCAGGATGTTGTTGATGAAGAAAGTCGCGGTTTGAATCTTGTTGAAATAGAAGCGAGCTTCTTCATTTTCATCAGCAGCTTCGACGGGTTCTTTTTTCATGCCTGCTGCAATGGCGGTAAGTTTTTCATCGGCGATAACAGCTTGTTGCAATAGCAATCGAGCCACCTCGATATGACCAAACATCTCAAGGAAGGGGGTTGCCCCAAGCAGTGATAAAGCCGGGTCTTTCTTGCCGCGCTCTTGGAAGCTGAAGCCGACTTCAAACAACTTGTTTTTGGCTTTGTCAAGGGAGTTGGCCAACGACGTAAACTTCTCATTTTCTTTCTGCGCTTCAATAAATTCCGTGGCTTCCTGTATCCAACGGATAAACAAACCACCTTGTTTCATCCGCATCTTTCGACCCAACAAGTCGAGAGCTTGAATTCCATTGGTTCCTTCATACAAAGAGCCAATCTTCACATCCCGCATACACTGTTCAACATCGTATTCTTTGATATATCCGTAGCCACCGTGAATCTGGATTGCTAGCTCCGTTACTTTAAAGGCCTTGTCTGTGCTGTAAGCCTTGCAAATCGGGGTGAGCAGTTCCAACAGATCTTGATTCTTTTCTTTGATTTCTTCGTCGGGATGGTTTTCTGCAAAGTCGGCGTATACAGCGGCCTGGGTGAGAAGAGCACGCATCCCTTCCGAGTACGCTTTCGCATACATCAGGTTTCGACGGACATCCGGATGTTTGATAATCGCAACCCATTCGGCGTTGTCGAGGTCCTTCTTGGTCATATCCGGACCTTGTGTGCGCTCTTTCGCATAGTTCAACGCAAGCTGGTAGGCTTGGTTGGAGAGAGCAGAGCCCTGGATCCCACAGGCGATCCTTGCTGAGTTCATCATATGGAACATCGCGCTCAAGCCTTTGCGTCGTTCTCCAACAAGGTAGCCGATGCAATCACCATCATCGCCAAAAGACAATGAGCAAGTTGCTGAGCCATTGATACCCATCTTATGCTCAATAGCTGTGGTCCTCACATCATTGAAGCCTGTCAGTGTTCCATTCTCATCGTATCGATGCTTGGGTACCAAGAAGAGGCTTATGCCACGTGTGGTCATGGGGTCACCAGGTATACGAGCCAATACAAGATGTAAGATATTCTCACGCAGGTTGTGATCGCCGGCAGAGATAAAGATCTTATTCCCAGTGATCTTAAATTCTTTCGGATTGTCCGTCTCTTCAGCAATCGTTGTGATACCACCCAGTGCAGTTCCCGCTTGAGGCTCAGTGAGACACATGGTGCCTGTCCATTCCCCACTGTACATCTTGGGTACAACAAGGTCTCGCATCTCTGGCGAAGCACACACTTCCAGCATATGGGCTGCCGCCGCTGTTAGACCTGGATAGAACATAAAGGAGGGATCACCCGCAATAAAGATCTCTGTGAGCATCATAGAGAGAGGGAGGGGCAAACCCATACCACCCAGCTCCGGAGGCCGTCCTGCTCCAACCCAACCACCTTCAGCGTATTGTTGGTATGTTTCTTTGTAAAACTCAGGAGGGTACACCTGCCCGTCTTCCAATCGACAACCCATCTCATCTGCTTTGGTACGATTGGGAGCCATCACTTCAGACGCCAACTGGATCGCCGCGTCCAAGATGACATCATACTCATCCCTACCCATATCCGCATACTTGGGAAAGGTCTTACCAAACGCATCAACCCCAAACTGCTCGTAAAATAAAAAGTCAATGTCTCTTCGATCCATAAACAGTCCAGACATCTCTTTCTCCTGTCTCTACAACCCAATCCATTTTGTTCGTCTACACTGAACCAGCATTCACTGAACCAGCATTCAATGCATATAACAACTCGCTTCCCTACGCAAGAGTTTTTCAACAACTCTGAACATTATTTTGCATGAACCTTCTTCTCTAGTTTATACCTGACATATTATGTAAACTTATAATGCTCACAAGAAAAAAATGGTCTGTTTGTAAGGTCTTTAGAATGGGGGGCGAGAAAGGGCGAAAATGATTGACAAGTTTAACCATTGACACTATGTAAGCTTTGAATGTTATATGAGTTTTGGAGGATGATTGGAGAGTATGGTCGTTGAGAAAATGATACGAGAGCAAGGCGAGGAAGTGAAGTTACGAGAGTCACGGGCGACAGTCTATCCGGTGAGTATTGCACCGATGATGGATTGTACTGATCGATTTTATCGATATTTTATGCGTAAACTTACCCGACATACGCTGTTGTGGACAGAGATGATTACGGCGGATGCGGTGATCCATGGTGATCGTGAGAGGCTTTTAGGTTTTGACGAAGTGGAGCATCCTGTGGTGATGCAACTGGGTGGTAGTGAGCCATTCAAACTTATAGAGGCTGCATCGATTTGTGAAGACTGGGGTTATGATGAGATCAACTTGAATGTAGGTTGTCCCAGTGATCGGGTAAGTCAAGGTCGATTTGGAGCCTGTTTGATGGCAGAGCCTGCGCTTGTCGCCGAGTGTGTTGGGGCCATGAGAGCGAAGGTTAAAATCCCTGTCAGCGTAAAGCATCGAGTTGGTATTGATAACCTGGATCGCTACGAAGACATGCTGCGGTTTGTTGAAATCGTGGAGGCTTCGGGCTGTGATCGATTTACGGTTCATGCACGATGTGCTTGGTTGAAGGGTTTGAGCCCGAAGGACAATCGAAATATCCCACCATTACGTCATGAAGATGTCTATCGACTTAAGCGAGAACATCCGGAACTCGTGATTGAAACCAACGGTGGTGTGAAAACCTTGGATGAGATCGAGACGCATTTGAAACACGTTGATGGTGTGATGTTGGGCCGTGCTGCGTATGATGACCCTTATCTCTTTGCAGGTGTAGATGCCCGATTCTTCGGTGATGATTGGGAGGTCCCATCTCGAAGAGAGGTGGCTTTGTCGATGATTCCCTATCTTGAGGAGTGGAGAGGGAAAGGCAAACTCCTTGTGACCATGGTTCGTCATATGCTGGGTTTGTTTAAAAGTCAGCGTATGGGGCGTGTCTGGCGAAGGATGCTGAGTGGAAAGCAGCCGCATTTCGCCAACTCCGCTGAGGAATTGATTGTGGCGGCATTGAAGGCAATGGAAGAATAGGAAAGACAACAGGACAAAGGCTAATTGAGGCTTAGGAGGCAGGTTGGTCTTGTTCAAAGACTTTTTTGACAGGGATACTGGTCATGATGGCCATCTGTCGGGAGTTTGCGACCTTTTCGAAGTTGATCTCGACATTGCTATTATCGATTTCGACATAGCGTGCGATAACGGCGAGCAGGTCTTGTTTCATGGCTTCCATTTGTGGTGCTGGAAGCTGTATGCGGTCTTGGAGTAGTAGGATGCTGAGGCGTTTTTTTGCCATTTCGCCGGCATCTTCTCCATCCATTTCAAATCCGCGGGTACGTTTGCGGAGCCAACTCATTACGGAAGCTATCATGCCTCAATCCTCCCCATTCCCATCATCTTTTTCATTTTTGCGAAGAATCCAACATTGATGTCAAGGTCCATGAAAGGTACTTCAAAGCCTTGTACGCGCTCAGCGATGCGGTGGAATGCTTCACCGATCATAGTGCGCGGCTGAAAGGCGATGGGAGTTCCTTTGTTGGTGGATGTGACAATGTACTCGCTTTCGGGCAAGAGGCCGATCAGAGGGATGGCCAGGATCTCTTGTACATCTTCCACCGACAGCATATTGCCTTTGTCTACCATTTGAGGTCGGTAGCGGTTGAGTATCAATGCGGGAGAAGAGTGGTGTTGGCCGCTGGCTTCGATCATACCGATGATCCGATCGGCGTCGCGAATGGCTGACATCTCTGGAGTTGTGACAACGATGCCACGGTCTGTTCCTGCGATAGAGTTTTTGAAGCCTTGCTCGATGCCAGCAGGGCAATCCACCAAGACGTAGTCAAACTGTTGTTTGAGCTGGTTGATCAGTGCTTCCATTTGTTGTGGATTGACGGCTGTTTTGTCCCGTGTTTGCGCTGCTGGGAGTAGATAGAGTCCATCGAGACGCTTGTCCTTCACCAGGGCTTGGCGGAGCCGACAATAGCCTTCGATGACATGGACGAGGTCGTAGACGATGCGATTTTCTAATCCCAAGACAACGTCAAGGTTACGCAAACCGATATCTGCATCCACGACAACCACGGTGTTTCCAGTTAATGCCAGTGCAATGCCTAGATTTGCCGAGACTGTAGTTTTACCAACCCCGCCTTTACCCGACGTAATGACAATCGCTTCACCCATTTTGTTACCCTCGCATTGTTGGTAGGTGGAAAGGTCTTTTGTCGTGACAGGTATATGAGTGTTGGTTTGTAGTCATTACCAATCCTTTCATCGTCTCTGTCTACCCTTCCTCATGTTCAATCAATGAGCCAATTCATGATGTGTTTTTGTGCAAAATGCACGTTTCCTTTGACCCCACTCTGATGGATAAGGCCCCGATTCGTCAAAAAAATGACATGATTATTTTCTGTATGTCTTTCAGGTACTATCGAGAGATTCATTGGCTTGAGGTAGAAGGGGTTTCTTTTGTGGGGGTTGCATCAATGCTGTTGGTGATTCACCTTAGACAAGGTATTTCGAAGTATTCAGCGACAGCTTTTGCTGCTTTGATTACTCTCACCCAACCATTTGCCCGCTGCTTTACTAGGGAGGAACTGCTGTGATGACAATACGTACTCTTTTCATTGGGGTAACAGCCATAGCGTCTGTTGCCTGTATCGGGCTGGCAGCCCATCCTGCTTTGGCCCACAATACTGCCTCGGCTCATAGTCAGCTTTGGAAAAGTCGCCCCACATCTGCGAAACCACCTAGCATCCGGGTGTATGACTTCTCTCCTTTGGTTCGAAAAATAAAACCAACGGTCTTTAATCTGTTTGTGGAAGGGAGAAGGGTCCGAAGATCACGACGATTTCGATGGCCTCTTTCTCGCTCTCGTCGGTTTCGTTCACGAGGTTCGGGTTTCTTTATCAGCTCCAAAGGCTATGCTCTGACAAACTATCATGTTGTCAAAAATGCAACAAAGATACGGGCCGAAACCTATGACAAACAGACTTTTAAAGTAAAAGTCCTCGGCAAGTCGCCCGAACTTGACGTGGCTTTAATTCAAGTGATTCATCCCCAAGGAAAGCCTTTTCGGTTTGCTTACCTGGGAGATTCTGCCAGAGCGGAAGTCGGTGCCCCTGTGGTGGCGATTGGAAATGCTCGTGGTCTTGGTATCACAGTGACTGCCGGTATTATCAGCGCAAAAGGACGTGAGTTGGGGGGGCGATATCAGGCTTTTATTCAAACCGACGCCGCGATCAATCGAGGGAACAGTGGTGGGCC
>JALTMC010000347.1:3334-5391 GCA_027005175.1 Myxococcales bacterium | reverse complement strand
CTTCTTCCCTGCTTTGCAGGACGGCTACTTGGTCTTGCAGGACGGCTACTTGGTCTTGCAGGACGGCAGCTTGGTCTTGCAGGACGGTCGCTTGGTCTTGTTGGGACGGTCGCTTGGTCTTGTTGGGACGGTCGCTTGGTCTTGTTGGGACGGTCGCTTGGTCTTGTTGGGATGGCAGCTTAACTTAAGAGGGGCGTTTTTTGCGTTCGATCTCACGAGCTTCTGCTTTGTCGGCTGATTCGCGACCTTTGTCTGGGTGTGGGTCTTTGACCACGCCATAGGTGGTGAGTCCTTCGTGGCCTTCGGGAAGGTATTCTGTGATAGGCATACCTTCTGCGTTGGTAAAGAGGAGGCAGTGGCAGTATTTGTAGATCTTCATATCTTCACAAGCACAGATCCAGGTGCGGTGTTTGATCTCCTCGGTTTTGTCGGGGTAAAAGCGGCAAGGGCAGAGCGGACGTTTGAGTTCGTCCATATTCGATGCCAGTCCTTTGACTACACTCTCTGTAACGCCTTCACCTGGATGGAAGTAGGTTCCGCTCTTTTCTGCGTATTTGCGGGAAAACTTCCACATTCGTTCCATTGATTTTTCTGTTGGCTCTTTGGGTCGCATCTATTCTATTCCTCCCAACAATGTTTTTGATCTGGACGTTGCTTTTGTTTGCATGTGGGCTTTCCTTTGTCTTCTGTGTCATCTTACGGCATGTGTTCATGGCAAGATAACAAGGGGCAAGATAGCAAGGGGTTTGCGCCACTGCGAGATACAGCATACCTTCTTCCTCATGGCCTGTCTATAGCGGCTTGCGGGTTGTGTATATGGCATTCCCTTTATGGGAGTGGTTCTTGAAAGGTGGTGATTACCCCTCAAGGGAAAATCACTGGATGAGCCAACTTCCGTCAGGCTTTTCCGTATTCATCGAAAAAGTGAAATGATTCCATCAGTAAGCCATTCCCACGAGATGCACAACGAGCACCTGAGAATTCATTCTCAGGCTGACGGCTTGAACATGACTTTCATTCAAACGCGGTAAGAAACTCACGACGGAGTGGAAGTGAATTAAACTAGACAGGTCCGACGCCATTTAAGTTGGTTAGATCCGCAAGATTGTGTCAAAAACTAGACATGTTGGTATGGGTCGTCTATCGTGGAGGGTGAGTTGTTGTATGTGCAAAGCTGATTTTCTCCTTGCGAGTCACCGAAGTTGGCGGTACTCTGCGTGAGTTGGAGAACTTAATGACGGGGTTGAGAGTGTGAGACTCAAACGAATCGAGTTATATGGTTTCAAGTCGTTTTGCGACAGAATGAAGATTCATTTTGACCATACCATCACAGGGATCGTGGGACCGAATGGTTGTGGTAAAAGCAACGTATTGGATGCTATTCGGTGGGTGATGGGTGAGCAGCGGATGAAAAGCCTACGTGGAAAGACGCGCTCTGATGTTATCTTTAATGGAAGCGAGAAGCGCAAAGGTTCCGATTGGGCTGAAGTTTCTTTGGTGTTGGAAGATGTTCCTGTTGAGCATCGACCGGAAGGTTTTGAGGAGGATTCTGAGATTGCGATTACGCGCAAGCTCGATAAGAAGGGGCAAAGTACTTATCTGCTCAACAAGCAGCCTGCTCGTTTGAAGGACATCCGGATGCTGTTTACGGGAACAGGTCTGGGGAAGCATAGCTATGCGATGATCGAGCAAGGTAAGGTCAACGAATTCATTCAGTCCAGTCCTGACCAGCGGCGTTTGTTTATTGAAGAAGCGGCTGGGATTAGCCGCTACAAGGAGCAACGCAAGACTGCCGAAAGTAAGATGAAGTCAACAGAGGGACATCTGGAGCGTCTCAACGATGTGTTGAAGACCTTGGGGAGTCAACGAAAGTCTCTGCAACGTCAGGCTTCGAAGGCCAAGAAGCATCGGGAGACTCGCGAAGAAATCGAAGACCTCGATTTGTATTTGGCGGCACATCGGTATCTAGAGATCTGGGCACGTCAACGTCAGTTGAAGTTGCAACTGGATTCACTCTCTGACAACCAGGGGGATATGAGAGACCAACTGTATAGCGA
>JALTMC010000347.1:2838-3324 GCA_027005175.1 Myxococcales bacterium | reverse complement strand
GATCTGAAGGAAGAAGCCGAACAGTTGCAGGAGCAGCGGGAGCTGTTGCAGAAACGATTGGCTCGATTGGGTTTGGTTGAGCAAACCCAAGAGCACTTGCGCGAAGATATCAAGCGGTTCTCCGCACGTGAGAAACAATTGAGTCTTGAGCAGGAAGATACGAACAAACAGTTGCTAAGGACTGTGTCTGAGCGTGAAGATATCCTTCATCAACAGGGTGATTTGGAGAGTGAGCAAGGTACGCAAGATGATCGACTTACGGAAACAGATAGCCAGCTTCAGGAGTTAGAGGAGTCTCTACGTGAGGCAGACCAAGCGATTGAGGCCATCAAAACCCAAGTGATAGAGGCTGCAACCCAGACAGCGACTCATCGCAACCAGGTACAAGAAGTTGGGCGGCGACTGACGGAGTTAAGGCAGCGTCAAGAGGATAATGTTGTTGAGGCTGAAAACAACGACAAAGAGTACACAGAGAGTCACAAGCAA
>JALTMC010000347.1:0-2828 GCA_027005175.1 Myxococcales bacterium | reverse complement strand
TCCGAGCATTTGGAGCGATGTCAGTTTGAGCGAGAGGATCTGGAAGTCAAAGAAGAAGACCTGGCTGAGAAGCAAATCTTGCTGCGGAAATCTGTGGCGGAAGCTGAAAAAGTTTCCCGTGACGTTCAGGAGCAGGTTGCGGAACGAAGAGCGCGGTTGCAATCCCTTGAAGAGATCCAGTCGGAGTATCGGGATCTTAATGAGTCGAGTCGAGCTTTGTTGGTGGCTCGTGATGCTGGGAAAGTTGCCACAAAAGAGACCTTGTTTGGTGCTTTGGCCAACTGGGTTGCGCCGGAAGAAACTCATGAAAAGGCAGTAGCATCCGCTCTTGGAGATCGGCTACAGTATCTTGTGGTGTCGAGTCCAAAGGTGGCTTTGGAGTGCATTCGGTTTTTGCGTCAGCAAGATGCTGGCCGCACGGGCTTTCTTTCTTTGCCTGAAAGTTCTCTTTCGCCCATCAAGTTGCCCAAACACAAGGCTGTTTTGGGTCATCTGGCTGAGCATCTTCACGCACCCAAGACGCACAAGACTTTGTTTGCTAACTTGTTGAGTCATTACATCCTGGTGGAAAGCCTGGACGCTACACTTGATATCGACCTTATGGCATTGTCTGAAAATGCTGTTCTTGTGGATCTACAAGGCGACCTACGCGACACAACAGGTTGCATCGTAGGTGGGCAAGAGTTGTCGTCATCGTTGGGGATGTTGCAACGTCGTCGTCAGATTAAAGCACTGGCGGTTGAGTTGGAAGAGCTTGAGTTGTTGTGGGACGAAAAAGAAGAACACCGAGAAGAGCTTCAAGAGGAATTGGAAGATCTGATTGAGCTTCGTCAGAGACAACGTGAGCAGATCCAAAACTTGATTGTGAAAGAGACGGCTTTGGAGAAAGACTTGCAGCGTATCGCTGCTGACTGCGAGCGGCTGAAAGAGCGCAAAGGGAGCCTGGAGCGAGAAGCGCATCGCTTGGAACAACAAGTTGAGTCTTTGGTGAAAGAAGAAGAAGTCCTGGAGCGTCGTTTGAGTGAACTCGTCTTGCAGTATGAAGAGCGCGAGGCGAGCTTGCAAGTGAAGCGAACGCAGTTGGAGCGTGATCGTGTTCAGCAACATGAACTCGTGACTCAGCTTACTGCGATTAAAGTGGAGATCGCTGCTCGAAGTGAACGCCAAGAGTCCTTGCGTCAACAGTTTGAACAACTGGAGCAAAGGCAGAAGAGCCTGCGGATTCGGCAAGAATCTCTGGCAAAAGAAGTGGACGCACTTGGGACTTCGTTGGCCAAAAAGAAACAAGATCTCACAGCAGCTCTTACCGAACAAAAAGAACTTCAAGACTCCATTGACGCGGAAGAGAAGGGTGTTAAGGAGCAGATTTCGAAGTATGCTGAGGCAGAGCAGGAGCTTAAAGAGACCCGGGATGCTGTGAATGAGTTGCGCCATCGTGTGGAGAACTTGCGTGAGATGCGAACCAACTTTTTGTTGGAACAACGTGAGTGTGAAGTCCAAATGGAGGCTCTCGATCACGAGATTCGTGGACGATATGGCTTCCCCATTGGAGAAGCGTTACCCGGACATCATTGCCGCCCCATCCCCGGTCCTGAAGATGAGAAACGATTAAAGTCGTTGCAAAAGCAGTTGATGAAACTGGGCGAAGTGAATGCATTGGCAGAGGAAGAGTTTCTGGGTGTAGATGAACAGTACCAGTTTCTCAAAGGTCAGATCGACGATCTGGAGAAGACTCTGGCCTCTTTGCGTTCCACCATTAACAAGATCAACTCCAAAACCAAGGAGCTGTTTCGCGGTACATACGATGCGATTCGAGCAAACTTCCAGATGTTGTTCCCTAAATTGTTTGAAGGAGGGCAAGCCGATCTGATTCTTACGGATCCCAATAACTTGTTGGAGACTGGTGTTGATATCTCAGTTCGGCCTCCTGGAAAGCGTCGCCAGAATGTGGTGTTGCTCTCAGGTGGTGAAAAAGCCCTCACCACGACAGCTTTGATCTTTAGTTTTTTCTTGTACAAACCATCACCGTTCTGTGTTCTTGACGAAGTGGATGCACCTCTCGATGATGTCAATATCGATCGATACAATCGCTTGTTACGTGAGCTTTGCTCCATTACTCAGTTTGTTGTGATTACACACAATAAGCGAACGATGGAGCTTGCGGACCAGTTGTATGGTGTGACAATGCAAGAACCTGGTGTCTCCACCGTCGTTACCGTTCGGATCGAAGAAGTGGAAGACGACGAGGACTTAGCTTCCGCTGCGTAGGTAGGTGGTCAGAAATTCCTGTCCAGAACGAAGTTGTTGGATTAAATAAAAAGACCGCACAACGACTCAGTCTCGGTCCGACCACCGACGTTGTACGGCACTTTTTGGAACAATGATGTCAGGAAGTTCCCACAAGGTTATGAGGTTCTCACAACTTTGTTGTACTTCGAGTACATACCATTGAGTGTAGGTCAAAGTTAGAGGTTACAGCTTCTCCGTGGGGACACCTTTGCTCCAGTCGGGGTACTATCTGCGTTTGACACTGGATCACCTCCTTTCTCGGCTATTTAAGAGCGCGACCTTCCAATCGCAAGGACCTGCTGGTGCCGTCGAAACCAGCCAATCCTTTTCAGAAAGAAAACAATGTCTTCTTCCTCTCATCCCTTTTTGAGAGTTGTCTTTCCATCTGATGAAAAGACAACTCTCTCTGTAGGATTGTTACGTCTTACGAAGAACATCGAGAGAAGTTCGTTCTTTTGATCAATTTCTTCTCTTTCTTACGGGCTTCTTGCAGTGTTTGAGCGGAGATAGGCTATGGTTTGGGTGGTGGGGTGTATGAT
>JALTMC010000346.1 GCA_027005175.1 Myxococcales bacterium | reverse complement strand
TTTTACAGTCTTTGTCTTCTTTGCAGCCGGGCTTTTTTCCCGACTCACACTTGCCGTCTTTGTTGCAAGCTTCGTCCGTTTTGCAGTCTTTGTCTTCTTTGCAGCCTGTCTCTGCTACACACTTTGCCGCTTTGCATGAACTCCCTGCTTTGCAGGCGCAGTCCTTTGTACAACTGGAGCAGTTCTCCGTTGCTTCACAGGTGCCGTTGCCGCAAGTGCTTGTGGAAGGAGCACAAGTGCCATTTTGACAAGTTTGCCCAGAAGGGCAAGCATTGTTCGGGTCACACACACCAGGGCCACCACATGCAACTGCACCCAGCCAAGCATATAGACCAAAAAAAAGAGTCCATCGAAACCATGAATGTGACAATCTGGCAGTCATACAAATCTCCTCACCAACATAAACAAAGAATACCTTTCAGGTTTGTCTCTCACCAATGAAACAGAGAATACCTTTCAGGTCCATCAGAATGGGGTCCATTCGAGCAGCCTACGAAACCAATACCATAAAATAAGATGGTCTTAAATTCTCTCACCCCTCAAGGTGTTAGGCTACCAAAGCGCGATTCTAACGTCAAGATCAGATACCGCGCTACCTGCCAACCACCACACCCTTCTTAACCCACGAAGGGTCATAAAAGTCTCAAGAAAATCGATCGGAGGTTGGGACGTCGGGAGGGCGAACCATGGGGTTCGTTTGGATGAGGCAATAAGCTCGTGAGAGAGGAGCCAGCACTTTTGGGGCAGATCTGTCCGACCCTACCCAAAAACATCATGAATTTCAGGGGCAGGGGCGAAGCTACGTATTCGCCCAGGAGTAGGGGGCGAATCTATGTGTTGGCCCAGTAGGGGGGAATCTATGTGTTGGCCCAGTAGGGGGGAATCTATGTGTTCGTCCAGGAGTCATTTGGTGCAGCAGAGGTGGCGGGCAGGGATGGGTCGGATGCCAGGACGTTTGGGGCGTTCCCAAGAGAGTTTTGCGATGGCACCTCCACGAGCTTCAAACATTTGCATGTAGAGGGAGTGCCAACCTTTTTCAAGGTGAAGGACTTTGCATTTGGTTCGGGAACCACCGACACGCCAGTCGTTGATGAGTTCCTTTTTGTCGATACGTAGCTGTGCGCCATCATCATATTCGGCGCAGATCCTGTACTTCCCGTCATGGGGAGCTTCAAGGAAGCCTTTCCAGCGCACACTGAAGTAATCGGCAGGTACTTTTTGGAGGGGGCTGCTTTGCCAGTACATATTGATCTGACGATCGGCTCGTTTGTTGAGGAAGCGATTAAAGTTTTGACCTCCGTAGTAGTTGCCTACGATGCCACCAGGAGTGGAACCTTTGGGGAGTTTAATGGAGGCCAGAACAGGTGGGCGCAAGAACCACCATGCTGCGAGAGCCACAAGGACGATCGAGCCAAGACTTACAGTTGTTGCCAGGAATCGCTTGCGGCTGCGTTGTTTGCGTTCTGACAAGGAGGTCAGGCGACGTGTGGCTTCTATACGAAGGGAGCGAGCCATCAACAAGAGAGGTTGGCTCAGATTTTCGATTTCCAGATCATTGTTGTCAAAAGTCTGACTGGCCAAAGGTGCCAGCATTCTGTGACGTTGGATAAAGGCTTCCAACCGCAAGGGGAAGTGAGCGTTCTCAGGTCTGGATAGAGAGCGATGTCCTGGAAACTGTTCTAACAAAAATGACCAGATGTCCAGAGCATTCGAGTAGGGTTTGTGAAAGATCGTCGCACCCCAGTGCGTGAGCTGGGTAAACAAAGACTGAATGTATTGTCCATTGCCCAGAGCGTGCTGCCCAGAGGTCGGATAATCCTGCTCTACGTTGCGTAGTAACCGCTGGATCTCTTCTAGCGCAACAACAATATGGCGACGTGCGTTGGCTGGATAACCCTCTCGGGAGCGATAACTTTCCACGATCTGCTCAGGAGTGAGTTCTCTATCCTTAAACAGGAATCCTTGGAGTTGTTCCGTTTCTTTGGGGGTTAAAATGACAGGTATGATCTGACATTGATGTTCGTCAGCCCAAGCCCCAATATCACTTAACAGGGCAGTCACTGTCTTGAGTTGATACCGTCGAATGATGATCACTGGGGAGAACGACTGGCCAGCAAGAGCAGAGGCTTCCACAGACATCTTCTTTTTTTCTGAGGCTCTTTGCTCTTCGGTGTTCTCTTCCGATTCTTTCTTTGACTCGGTGCTGTCTTCTGTTTCAGAAGCGGATACAGCCTCACTTGAATCCGAAGGAAGCTCCGCTTTTGTTTCATCTGGTGTGGCTGAAGAGTCTGCTTGCTCAGAGGCCACAACAGTGGATAAGGCGTTCTCTTCAGGAATACGAATATCCTGAATGGATGGGTATTTTTGCTTCAGTTGATCGACAAACTGTTGGAGCATGAACCTTCTCTTTCCTTGCGTCAAAAGTGGATAATCATTCCAGAAAAAAGTGAGAGGAGATCCTTTCAAAAGTGGATGGCTGCCTCATCAAAAATCGTGAGCCTGTGTCTTTGTCATGCCTACTTTGGTATCTCGATGTGGAGGACCACACCTTCGAGGCCAGAGCAAGTGGGCGACATTCAGCCCTTTCTCGCATTGTAGCCAAACTACCAAACGTTACTGAAAGTGCTGAGAGCAAGTGGGCTACATTCAGTCCTTTCTCGCATTGGCTCAGGCTTTCCTCGCTCTCGCGATGAACAACATGAGTCATTCGGGCTAGCAGATTCATGACGTTATGTCAATCACTTCCCCATACTTCGGGGAATAGGCCAACCTAAATCATTCACGAACATTCGGGATCATTCCTACAAGTTTCTGCTTTCACACCCAACTCTATGGAGCTGTAACGATCCATTGTAATGAAATGGTTGGTTTTGCTTGAATGTTTTTGCTTTTTTTATCGAGTCTGATCCATCATCGATGCTGGTTACAATCATGGGTTAGGCTTGCAAGATCCTGTGAAGGGCAAAGCATAGAGCTGCCAGGCCCAAGATCACTGGGTATCTCTCTCTTGGTTTCTTACGTTGTCGTCGGGCTCGTTCTGTGCGTTGCATTTTATAAAGAGCTTGTCGAACTTGGAGCAAGCCTCTCCCCATGGTTGTGAGAGACCAGTAAGACCCGTCTCCTGCTTTTGCGACCTGCCGCAATGGCGCAGTGTTCAACGGTCGCCAGGATGGTAGACTGCGCGTGCTACGTCGTAGCCAGGGGGGCTGTGCTCCTCTTGGAGAAGGGGGCTTTCCACGACTGCGAGAGGGTGGCTTTAAGCCACCCACACCCACCACATAGAAAGAGATCTTGCTTTGTTTGAGTTGCTGGGCCTCTTGTATGGTTGTCTCTGTGTGATTGGCTTGACCGTCCGTTAATACCACCACTGCTCCAGCGTCGTGCATTCGTTTGCGGGACTGGAGTTGTTGTCGGGCCAGAGCAAGGGCGGCAGCCAGTCCTCGGCCTTGGGCAGGAAACAGACCCGGTCTGCTGTACCAGGCCAGCTCACGCAACGCAGCTATATCATCGGTAAAGGGCGACTGTAGTCCGGCTTCACCGTCAAAGGCCACCAGCGCTATCCGAACTCCTGAGAATTGCTCAGCAAAGGCATGCAGTGCAAACACTGCCCGGTGCCAGCGTGTGGGGCGCACATCTGTCAAGTACATGGACGGTGAAACATCGAGAATCACCACAAGCTCCATGCCACGTTGTTTGATCTGCCCCTGCGTCCAACCCCACTGTGGTCGAGCCAATGCAAACAAAAGCAGGGCAACACCCAGACATAAGACTCCGTCGCTCCACAAGATATACCACCGCGAGGGCCGCACTTTCCAGAGCGTTCGAAAGCGTGGAGATGCCCAAGCTTGTAGTGTTTGTGACTGCCATCGACGGTACAACCACAACAACCAGGCCAATACGACCACAAGGACCAACCACGGCAAAAAATATGGAGCACCAAAGCGCATGTTCATTTCCGCGTTTTGAGTTTCATCAGGAAATAGAGCGTAATTTTGTCAATTGTAGCAAAAGCAGTAAGCTCAGTGTGCTTAAAGCAGGCCAGATGAGCCATGAATACATATCACGATAGACTGAAAAGTATCTGGGTTTCTTGGTTCGGGAGGGCAGCATGTTTTTTAATATATCTTGGAAGATCCGCTGTAATGCTTGTACGCGAGCAATGCGGTAAGCGTGTCCTCGACTGATCTGGGCGAGCTGCTGCAAAGCACCCCATGGAGTCGCAGCGACCTGAAGTGAGTTTGTGGAGGGGGAGGTGGGGCGAGCTTTTTGCCGTGGAGTGGGAGCGAGTGCTGCTCGACCGATCAGAATGGAGTGAATGGGGATCTTCATCTTTCGCGCTCGCAACGCCGCACGCAAAGGGTGGATCCGTCCTGCATTGGTTTCGCCATCTGTGATTAAGAGAATGGTTCGTCGGCGTTTGGGATGATGGCGAAGTCGAGCCAATGCTGTCGCAATCGCATCTCCCATCGCTGTTTGTCCTCCAATCTGACCGGCGGTTGTATCACGCAACATCTTTTGCAACATCGGATGATCCACGGTAAGAGGGCAGAGGGTATATGCTTTGTTGGCAAAAATCACCAGACCAAAACGATCGTTCCGTTGGCGTTTTTGTTGGATCAATTTCAACAACAGATTCTTGGCCGTTTGAATGCGTGTTGGAGGTAAGTCGGTTGCCGCCATACTTTCCGATAGATCGAGCACAAAGACTAGATCGACGCCTTGATCCCACACGGGATAACGATCCATGATCTGTTGAGGACCTGCCATTGCGAGCATCACCAACCCAAGAACCAGGATATACCCATACCTGTACCAAGCCTGTACTCCTGCCCAAAAGCCTTGTGGTTCCTTCTTGAGCTGCGCCAAAGAGGAAAAAGGGAGTTTGCCTCGCCAACGCTCCACACGCCACTGCCAAACCACAAAAAGTGGTAACAAACATAAAAACCATAACCATGTGGGGTGAAGCCAATGCATCTTGTGTCGTCCAAGGTCAAAAATGGGACGGTTATGTGGTGGAAGCTCAAAGTCAACCGCATCCTTGAAAGTCGAGGTTGTCAACTCGTGACTCTGGTATACTATGCGGGTGAAGACATGTACAATGTTTTGTCTCGCGAAGTTTCCGAATGTTGTGCTGTGTCACAACACGCTCTCTCTCGTGCAGGGGCGTGTCACAGGTTTTTGCGATGCCTTTCAGTGGAAAGAAAATAGAAACGGGTTTTTGCGATGTGTAACGGAGTTTCCGAATATTGGGGTGTGTGGAGGCACTTTCGCCTGCTTGTGATATGCCGTCGTCTGGGTTGGGTTGGGTTGTTTTTTCTTGGGGTGCTGGTGTGTGGTGGTTGCAAGAAAAAGAGGGCAGAGCCTATCGACGACTTAGAGTCGATGCAGCCAGCGGGTTCAAGACATTCGACTCTTTTGCGAGATGCTTCGGCTTCGGGGTCTGGAAAGCGCTCTCTGCCTCGACTACGACCGGTGAAGCTTCCTTCGGGAGCTGTGTTCTTTGGATTTGACCGTGGGTTAGAGGGTTGGAGAGGGTGGGGGAGGGGAGAAGGACGGCGTCAAGTTCAGATGGGGCATCACAATCCAGGAGCGCTGCTTCTCGTAAACGTTGACGGTCGACGCTCTTATACATTCTATCGTCAGGTTAAGGGGCTTCACCCCGGTCGTTATCGGGTGTCGGCCTGGTTGCGGGCGTTGGATGTCAAGAAAGGACAATGGGACGTCTCTATCTGGGCGTTTGCCGATGGTGGCAAGGGGATTAAATCGCCTGTTAAGAATCTTAAAGGTACCTTTGGTTGGAGCAAGCTTACGTATACGATCGAAGTGTCAGGTCGTTCGTTGGGTGTGTGGTTCCGCTTGAAGTCACAAGGTCAGCTTTGGGTGGATGATGTTATGATTGTTCCCACCAAAGCGAAGCCCATTCGCTACCGATTTCAGGTCTCTCCTGTCGCCATCCCCTCGCCAGGTATACGAGGTCATGGGTTGCGGTGCCAGCGGTGCTATCGCTGGTGGAAACCCCATCATACACACTGTGCTGTGTGTGGTGGAAAGCTTCAATATGTCAGTCAACATAGCATGTTTGCTACAAAACCAGCTCCTCCTGCTCGTCGTGTGGTGTCACAAAAAACAAAACATCCCTCTCGACTGTTGTTTGATTTCGAGGTAGGGCGAGTCTCTTTGGAGCAGCGGTTTCATCCGTTTCGTACCTATCGAAACAAGGCAACGTCAGGTCGCAGATCGGCAGCGTTTTGGTATGGAAAATACAACAACATTGCAATGGGATCCCGCGTGATCTCTGATTGGTCTGGCTATCGTTACATCGCTTTGGATGTATTTAATCCGTTGTCCCGACATGTCACGTTTCATCTGTGTGTCAATGACAAAAAACAATCTGGATACTGGGACCAATTGAATCATCTGGCCCGGTTGGCGCCGGGGTGGAATCGGCTGCGCTTTTCGTTGCAACAATACGTTGGAGAGCGAGGTTCAGTAAGAATACAGCGCTTTGTGAATCTCTCTACCATTCGGCGATTTTGGTTTGCGGTGGGAGCAGAGAAAAAGCAGCGATACAGTCAGCCTTTTTTGGTGGACCATATTCGTCTTGAACAAGGGCCTCCTCCACCGGATGCTTTTTCTGGGTTGTATCGCTTTGATTTTGTGGCCCAAAGGTTTCGAACCCAGCGAGGCTTTTTGGGAGTGACTCCACTGCACCAGTACAACAGAGATGTGGGCTTTGGATTTCGCAATGCTACCATCTGGCGATTGATGGACTCCAAGTATACCGACACATTGTTGCGCGATGCTATCCTCTCGAACCAAGGAGAGTTCGTGGTTGATGTTCCCAATGGCCGCTATACGGTTGAACTTTACGCAAAACATCTCGGCCTGTGGTACGAACATTTTTGGACTCATCGAAAAATAGAAGTGAATGGCAAGGTCCTGGTGAATCAAAAACGGTCGGATGCGAATGCGTATTTGCGGGACCTTCTCCAATTTCAAGACATGATCCCAGCACCCACAGATGATGCTTATTCCCTCTATCTTCAAAAGCTTCTTTCTCCCTATACCTCGACGGTTCGAGTGACAAACGGTCGTATGGTCTTTCGATGGAAGGGTGATAGCTCTGGCGTTGCACTCAATGCTTTGGTACTTTTTCCAACGGCAAAGCGCAAGCAGGGACAAGAGTTCTTGCGTAGACTCGCGCTACAACAGCGCACGGAGTTTTCGCAGATCTCCCGAAAGCTCAAGCCTGTCGCGAAGGTGGACTCTGGAGCTGTTCACAGAGTTGATCACAAGAGGGGATTTTATGCACCTTTGATCCACGCATCCTCTTATGTTCGATACAACTGGATCTTGCGGAGTCGGGGTCGCTCCATTGTGATGAAAGGAGGGTGGGGGCAACGTCCTTTTCAAGCCTTGATGGTGCGTAGCTTTCGCAGGTCTGGGAAGCTGCGTATCTCTGTGTCACCGCTGCGTTCACGTCGTGGCGTTATCCTTCCGAAACAGATGTTAATTCGGTATGGTGTGAATCAGTTTATGGGTCATGAGATCAATCATGAAACCTATGAGTTGGCCCCTCGATTCCTACGGACCATTCCAAAGGACGGGATCACTTTGCCCGCACGTCAATCCTTGTTGGTGTGGTTTCATATCCCACTGCAAAAGAAGATGAAGGCTGGAACCTATCGTGGGTTTCTCACGATAAAGATGCATGGAAAACAGATACGCTATCCGATCCAACTTAGCATATATCCGTTTCACTTGCCTCTTGTAGATATCCCTGTCGGCTATTTTGGGCTCGATCCCGTCTCCTTTGCCTATTTCAAAGCGCCCGGTGTTAAGAGTTGGCTGTGGAGATGGCGACGCCAATCGCTACGAATTCTCCGAGACCGGGGGTTTTCAACATGGTCCTCTTTGCCTGGAGCACGTGTTCAAAAACAAGGACATCGATTGCGTGTCGATACCAAGGATGTCGATCGTTTAATGCGAATGGCACGAAAACTTGGCTTCCAACATCCTGTCTTTACGTATGGTGGTAGCTTTCTCGATAGCTTGTTGCAGATCGACTTGCGTGACTTTATTCTCGATATGCCTCAACAGCGATATCGTCGTGCTTCTGCCAGGGTGCTTCGGCGTATCCTGTCGAAGCGCTCATGGCTTCCTGTTATCTATAATTACAGTGATGAAGCTTCAGGCTATAGTCAAAAAGTAATGAGAGATCTGCGGCGTGCAGCTATTTTAAAAAAATACTATCCCTTTTTGCGACGAGGTGGGTTCACCCATAGCATAAAACCGGGAAAGTATGGTTACAAACTCAATCAAACGATGACGGATATCTCCTTGTCATCGGTGCGTCAAGACCATATCCAAAGGATGCGTCAAGAGAAGAAACGATGGGGATTTTACAATGCTTCGATTGGTTCCTTTGAGATAGGTCGCTCCACATTTGGGGAGGGTCTCTTTGCAGCTCGATTGCAAGGTGCGACACATCGATTGGCGTGGCATTGGAGTGGCACACAAAACTATCCTTATTACGACCTTGATGGTCGAGAGTCTGATGCCATGATGGTATATCCTCGTACAGATGGCCGCTTGGATGTCTCTTTAAAGCTGGAGTGGGCCACCCAAGGGCTGGAAGATTATCGTTTGTTGTTGTTGTTGCAGCGACTTGCGAAGCGTGCTGGCCCACGTGGTCGCAAAGCTTTGTTGTGGATCGCTCGAAACTATCGAGAGGTCAACTTCTTTGGCTCCCCCAACTATCTGCGCGTCGCAGAAAAACGCCGGACCGACGCCACATCACAAGTCTTTCGTGAGAAGGTATATCGAATGATCTTGCGACTGATACGGTAAAGGAGACTTTCTTGTCGCCAGAGCTAAGTGGGGAGATCTCTTGCCCTCTCTCTTCTTTTTGTATCGTAAACTAGCCTCCTCCCTTGGTCTTGCTGGATCTTTCTGCCATCTTGTCCTCTCTCTTCATTTCGTATCTCCCAGGCTTATCGAGCAAACCCCTCTGAGTTCGTTATATCACCGGTGACAGCTCTCTCTTCATTTCGTATCCCCTAGGCTTATCTACAGGCTTTGCAAACCATATTTTTGTGGGATGTCTTGCCCTCTCTCTTATTTTTGTATCTCCCAGGTTTGTAGGCTGATGATACGTACGAGAATATTAGGCTTTTTGAGGTGTTTGCGGGTGTGTTGGGTGAGTTTGCGAGCGAGAGCAACGTTGACAGGTCGCTTGCTGTATAGTTTGAGTACGATGGTTTCAGGCTGGTTATCTTTTTGGGGGATTCGTTTGAGGTCGGCCAGGGAGTGATAGGCCTCTTGTGACATGAGTTTTTGGACGGAAGCGCGGAGGGTGTCAACAGCTCGGACTTGTCCAACGATGATGGTTCCCAAGGGCACAGAGACAATAAATGCGAGCATCATTAACATGACGGTGGCGCGACGGGCCCACAGGCGGGGTTGTTTGTGGCGTGCGCGGATTCCAAAGACATACAATGTCAGAGTGGAAGCCAGGATAATGGATAACAAGTTGATGCCAAAGAGAGAGGCTGCACGCAAGGCCAAATCCGGATAGCCCCAAGCGATGGTCACACCAACTGTTGCGATGGGAGGGACGAGGGCAGCGGCGATGGCGACTCCAGGGAGGGCTGCCATTAACCCCGGACGGGCGAGTGCATAGGCGGCTGCGATACCGGAGAGGAGCGCGATCAAAAAGTCGTACTCGTTGACACTACACCGTGCCAAAAGCTCGGATGTTAACGGGGGGTGGACGCCCAGCTTGACCATGCCAAGTAGTCCGCTGAGAAAGCCAAGAAATAAACTTAAAACAAAGCCAATTGCAATAGCTCGAATTGCTTCTTTGACGAGATTGACATTGCCTTGTACGAGACCCAATCCTGTCCCGATCATCGGTGTCATCAGGGGTGCGACGAGCATTGCACCAATGATAACAGCCGCTGCATTGTTGATTAAACCAAAGGCAGCGATCATGGTGGAGAGTCCGATCAATGCGATGAAATCAATACTTACTTTGGAGCCGGACTGGAGGTTCTCAAAGAGCGTGATCCGCTCTTCTCGTTTGAGTTGGGGCAAGATGCGATTAAACTGATAACGGAGATAATCGACAGCTTTTTGTGCGGCAGGCTGGGACGCATGCAACACTCCGATCGTTCCGTTTATCGGTCGCTGTAGAAGTTTGACAGGGATGTTGCCAAACAAGCTTTTGTGTAAGAAACCTGTATTGGAGGCTCCTAGCAATACCAGATCAAATTCACCTTCTTTGGCGGTTTGCTCAATGCCATCGATGACATTGTCGGAGAGAACGATCTTTGATTTGATCCGTGAGCGTGCTTCTGTGGGCATGGGACCTAAAATACGCTCCAGGACCAACTGCCCGACACCTTCCGCCTCTTCGCTTGCAGCAGACTCGATATGCAATGCTGTGATAACTGCTTCTTCTTCTACCTCGATTAACTGAAAAGCCAGCTTGAGGGCCGCAGCAGCGTGAGGCCCACCTGCAATGGGAACAAGGATCTTCTTGAGCGGTGGAGGTGCTTCGGGGCCGCGAAGAACCATCACATCGCAGGATGCACGATCAAGTAACCCGTCGTGTTTTTTTCGCAACACTCGATTGTTGTCGTTGTGGATCTCCTGCTGCCCCGTTAAGAGGAGAGCTACTTCTTCTTTTTGAGTAAACTCCAGAATCTGACTCAATGGATTGGGACCCTGCAAAAAATGCAGTGTAGGCTCCAATTCAAGCTCTTGCTCTACAAGCTGTTGCCGAATCGCTTCCAGAATAGGTTGGCTACAAGGCTGGTCCAACTCTTGGGGCACTGGCTCTTGGTGTTTGGGGTATTTCTCTGGATGTATCACGATCAGAGGCATCTTCATGGCCTGAGAGAAACGCACACCCCAGGTGAGCTTGTTGGAGATCTCTTTTTCTTTGGCGATAACTACGAGAACAGAACTCATGTGAGACATTCCTCTTCCATTTCGAGAGTTGTTATTTGTGTTTCAACGGGTTCAATTAACGTGCGGATCTGGGATGCGAGATTCTGTCCAAAAGGCCCAGGTGGGACAGGGTTATAACAAAATGACTCGCTCTCTCGTAGCAGGTAACGCAACCTCTCCCACCAATCATCAGGCAATGGAAACATCGGCTCGGTGTGTTGGTGCAAAAAGTCAGGGATTTCACGGCCTGTCCGGTGAAGAAGTTGGCAGGATAAACGATTCTGGAGATAGAGCCGTAGTATCTGCTCTCCTTGCCGATAATAGAGTTGAAGTGCCTCTGGTGTCGGAGGCGTGGGGGGGTTGAGTTGCTCTAGCTGCCGTATCGCAACTTGGTAGGGTGGCATGGCACGACGGAGACGTTGCAATCGATGCTTCCTACGTAACCACAACCCCACAACAAACAGCACAAAGGCGAGGCTACTGAACGTAATGGCTGCTACCATCAACGGATCCCAGGGGGGCTTTGGCTCCGAAGCGAGGGACTTTAACCGACCTACCACCCTCCACTCATGGGACGGACTCTGGGGGTTGTTACGCAGAACAGGAGGTAACACCACCTGCGGATCACCTTGTTGGTGAAAGCTCTTCGTGTTGCGATAGCGAGCGAACACCTCAACCGTAATCACAGGGAGAGGGTACTTCGCTGTGATACCACCGGGTCCAACCACTCTGACCCACAATGCAGGTAGTCGATGTTGGCCAAACTTACGAACCTGGAATATCGCGAGTTTCATATCCAGACGCACTGTCTTTGGCTCGCTTGGAGAACGCTGAAGAACAGGATGTTGAAGTACTTGAGCCACACCAAGGTTGGGATGTGGTGGGAGAAACAGGCGATGGCCCGGTCGAAGCTGCACTCGAACACGATAACGAAAGGGCTGTCCCAAGCTGACCTCTTGCGGTAGCACCCAAGTCTGTACGACCTGTAATGTCGGCTCAGCCTGTGACTCCGATGCCCAGCCTAACACAAACCCAAACATCCAAAGATGCCACACCACACTTAAGATCTGATTTACTTTCATCACCATCTCTATTAAATATCATCGACCTGTCTTATGAAACACATCTACAGTGTTTTGGTCAACAGATTCAAGAAATGAAGAACTCTTGACTTTTTTGGACCAGACACAAACAATAAGATTCCGCGTTTTGTGTTCAAGCGGGCGACGACTCGGTTCAATGTTTTGTGTTTAAGCGGTCAGCGACTTGGTTTTTCGTGAGACCTAACAAAGTGAGAGTTTAATGGATCCATTGGCCCCGAAGGTTCACGCCGAATTTATTGGAATTACGGATGTGGGACGTAGGCGTAAACAAAATGAAGATAACTTTCTGATCGCCGATTTGCAGGTACAACGTCGCTCCTTTCAGAAAGAGCACAACCATTGGCAAGTGGGTGGGCGTGGTTTGTTGTTTGCGGTGTGTGACGGTATGGGGGGGGCGGCGGCTGGAGAGGTTGCCAGCCAGATGGCGGTGGATATCCTGTACAAGGATTTGTTGGATCTGGAGCCCGGTCTTCCGCCTCAAGAGTTTGGAGCGATCCTGGATCGGACGATTCAAACCGCCAATCATCGTATTCATGAGATGGCCCTGGCAGACGAAACCAAAAAGGGTATGGGTACAACGGTTTCCGTTGCTGCTGTTTATGGTAACATTTTGTTTTTGGCCCAGGTCGGTGACAGTCGGGCGTATTTGCTGCGTGGTGGTCAACTGATCCAGGTGACCAAAGATCAGTCTCTCTTGGAACGATTAATTGAAGAGGGGGCGATCAGCCCAGAACATGCGGAAAACTTCACAGGAAAGAATGTCATCTTACAGGCTCTCGGGCCTGCTGCAGCCGTGTTGGTGGATCTCAAGTTTATTGAACTAGAAGAAGATGATGTTGTGTTGCTTTGTTCGGATGGTTTGCATGGTCCGGTGACTGCACAAGAGATGATTGAAATTCTTTACAGCAGCCCCGATCTCAGAAGTGCTGCACAGAGTTTAATTGATCAAGCCAACCATAACGGTGGCCCCGACAATGTTACCGTACTCTTAATTCGTTTGAATGGAGAAGACTTACCTCATCCAGAAAAATCGACAGCCGCAGTTCCTCAGCAAGTAAAGTATGTGCGCACTCCTGTGGACGTTATCACGCTCAAGCTCGAAAAAGAGTTGGGCATGATACACTGGCTCAACAAGTATTTCTTTGCCAAGCCGATGTTGATCGTTTATGCCATCCTTCTCTTAAGCTTTGGAGGCTGGACGTTCTGGAAAAATCGCGCTGTCTTCTCAAAAGATATTAGACCTCCTGTGCTGGCCCAATATGGAAGCATACTGATCTTGTCAGATGTGCGCAATGCTCTGCTGTTTGTAGATGATATGCCGAAAGGCTACCTCAAGAGAGGTGGCAAGATGGTGTCGTTGGTAGCAGGAAAACACAAGGTCTTTTTGCGGACGGATCATTGGACATCCTCTGTTCGCACCATTGTCGTTACAGGCAATGAACAAGAGCCACCGATGTTTGAGTTCAATCGTAAAAAAACCTCTTCCTTGCGAGGGAAGAAGGCTACATCGTTCAAAGAGTGGCTCCCTGGACAGGACCCTGAATAGAGGCTTCTATCCACTGTGACGATGAGCCCTGGACAGGTTGACCCGGCAAGATCTCCAGGTATCGTGACCTGAAACAAACCTGGAACAAAGGTTGACCCGGCGAGATCTCCAGGCATCGTGACCTGGAACAAAATAGGGTTATCCTCGGCGGCGCATTCTGTCTTGGAGTAGAGCTGTATCCTTGGCTTCGAGTTGTTGTTGTAGGCCGTGGCGGTAGCCTTGGATCGCTTCAGCGAGGTGAGGGAATTTGAGTGCGAGAATGCGTGTCACAAACAGCCCAGCATTGGCTGCACCGACTTTACCCAAGGCCATGGTTGCGACTGGAGAGCCGAGGTTGCTTTGGGCCATGCCCATAAGGGAGTCGAGTCCATGCAGCGATGAGACTGGCAAAGGAACAGCAACGACGGGGAGGATCGTAAAGGATGCGATGGCGCTGGCGAGAGAGGAAGCCCAGCCTGTTCCTACAATAACGGCTTGAAGTCCGCGTTCTGCGGCAGAGCGAGCCCATTCGATACAGCGATCGGGAGCCTGTTGCATGGAGAGAACGCGGATCTCGTAAGGGATACCAAACCCAATTAAAATACGTTCACATTCTTCAATATAAGGGAGTTCATTTTCAGCTGAGATTATAACACCAACAAGAGGGGTTTCCATATTCGAATCCTTTTCCTTCAAGAGAGTTATCGTTTGAGGTGGTGTAGTGCACGAAAGAGAAAGTGATGGTAGTTATAGGAGTCCAACAGTGATTTTAGCTCATCCATTGCGTCTTCTTTTTGTTTGAGTCCATAGAAGGAGAGGGCCAGACCGATCTGTCCTGAGATAAACCAGGGACGTGAGCGACGAACGGCTGTTAAGTACGCCTTCGCTTTGCGGTATTGCTTTCGCTTCAGGGCAACCAGTCCCAGGATCTGAGCCGCAATAGGTTCTTGGTCGTATACATTGTACGCTCGCCTTGCATGTCTTTGGGCCCGAGCTAAGTTTCCTTTCTCATAGTACAACTGTGCGATGTAAAGGTTGGCTGCTAGACCTTTGGCATCTCGTTTCAAAGAGCGATGTAACTGTTTAAACGCCTGTTTATCATTGCCTATTTGGTAGTAGGCTATCCCCGCTGCTGCAATATAGATGGAGCGAGGGCCTTGTCGCGCGTTTTGAAAACGATCCAGGAGAGTCTCCCAAAACTGTGGTGTGATGTAATACGTGGAGGGGCGTTCCTGGTTGCGTAGCAGAGCGGGCTCAACTTTCAACGATAGTTTCAGATGCACCACAGCCTTGATATTCTTCTCCTTGATATAAGCACTCGCCAGCAACAAGCGAGGCCAGATATAACGAGAGTTGCGATCGGCCATTTGACGATACATGCCGATCGCCTGTTTTCGTTTCCCTTGTTTCTCTGTGATGATCGCTTTCAGTAGTTGAACTTTGCTATCATTGGGAAGTCTCGCTGCCACAGCATTAAGTCGGCTTAAAGCTTGGACATATTTCTTGCGAGCATAAAAGACTTGCGCTTCCAGAAACTTGGCAGGTAGGTAGTTCTTGTCGAGCTTGTATAGTAACTTGATACGCCTGCTTGCACTTCGCAAACGGTGGGAGAGCAGATCGATATAAGCACGATGGAGCAACACTTTTAAGCGGAGAATTCGTGGTAACCTGTCTCTCTTACGAAGTACTTTGAGGTATCGATACGCGGATTTTTTCTGTTTGAGTTGCTGGTACAAAAGGGTCGCGAGCAGCAATCGTGCGTGGTGGTGACGACGATCCCTCTTTAAAAGTCGTTGTAAGAGCCGACGTCCTTGTGTGTATAAGCCCTGGTTAATATACAGCTGAGCTTGTTGGTACATGGCCTGAATGTGTCTTCTGCGCAGCAAGGGACGAAGCCACTCTGTCGCCTGATAATAACGAGATTGGAGCAACATTATCTTGGCCATGATCACGCGACCACGGGCCAGTCGCTTGTTGAGTTTAAGAGCTTTTCGTAGGCGGAGATATGCCTTCTTGTAGTCTTGCTGTTGCGTGAACCAGAGTTCACCTGCAATCAACTGGATCAAGGCTTCCCTGGGGGCCTTGTGAGCCGCTTCTTTGGCCATGGTGAGGGCCTTGTCTGGATCTCCCTTTAGATACAAAGTGTACGCGGCCCGCAACAAAGGCGTTTTGTAAAGGCGGCTTTGACGGCGCAATAACACTTCATATTGGGTGTTTGTGTATGCTTTTGCAGCATTCGAACTCTTGCGACTTGCCGGTTTCCAGGCTTGTGCGATGGCCAAGCCTGCAAGTGCTCTGTGATTTTTGATATTCGCCAAGAGAGCTTGTTGGAACAAGGAGATGGCTTTGTTATAAGAGCGACGTTGATCGCGAGCCAAATAGCTCATTCCCTTTCGTGTAAGCTTCTTGCTTTCTTTGACATCTGGCTCAATGTCAGGGTGCAGATCTTCCCATTTTTTGGAGAGATCCTTTAACAAATTGACAGACAAAACCGGATTGGAACCCTTACGTTTGCCCGTTTTTTTCTGATTTTTGGGTAGAATCACCAGGTAGTAAAAAGCACCCCCGCCACCACCAAGCAAGAGTAGGAACAGTCCTGCGAACAAAATCCAGGATGGCTTCTTTCGATGGGTTACATGCTTGGGGGGGACAATCTTACCACCACGTTGTCCTAGTTGTGGTGTTCTTTGTAGGATATCCAGTAAGGCTGGAACTTCTCGGATGGGACACCACTCCAGATCCTCCCCAGCATATTCATCGTCCAAGGCGATCTTACCGTGAACATACAGGGAGCGAACTTCTTTGAGCGATACAGGACCTATCTCCTCTCCTGTCGCGATACGTCGAATCTTGAGCCAGTTGGGATCGAGCTTTCCTAAATCTTCGTGGGCTGTGCCTGCATAGGGCGTACTTGGATGTGGTTGGAGCCTCGTCACCTCATTGTCTTGTGGAGGTGTTAAGGGATCCGCAATGGAAGATGGTGCGTTACCCAATATTCCAGAGGAGGAAGCAGGATGGTTCGCTGAATGTAAGTTGCTATTGCCTGGGATTCCAAGGTTTCCGCTGTTGGGGACTTCAAAGTTACTACTGCCAGGCGATCCTAAGTGGGTTGGTAGAAGCGGTGAGGAGGGAGCTGGTGCTGGAGAAGTATAACTACGGAGAGGATCCGCTTGTGCTCCAGGACCAGCATAGGGGGTCGGTTGCCCTGCTTGTGCTCCAGGACCAGCATAGGGGGTCGGTTGCCCTGCTTGTGCTCCGCCAGTGCTGCCAAAATAGTTATTATTCCCCCCAAAGTAGCTGGCTTGGTCCCCAAAAAAGGAGTCTCCAGGGCCGACACTGGCTGCTGGCGGTGGCTGAGGTGATCCCGCTGCTGGCGGTGGGTTGTAGCCGGGGGGGGAACCCATTGGTGGCTGAGAAGCCCCCATCGTGGAGGCGGGATTGTTGTAGCCTAAATTCTGACCCATGGCAGGAGCCTGTGCTGCTGCGGAGCTGTCAGAACGCACTACTGTTTGATGACCACAACGCGGGCATTGCGCCTTTACGCCCTTACCTGAAATCAGGGAATCATCGATGAAAAACACAGTAGAACAGTTGGTACATTGGATTTTCATCAGAAAAAAAAACCTCTTAGAAACATTAGAATCTTCTGGCTTTCGCCGGAAATTCGTAACTCAGATTATCGACAAACGTTACGTATACAACGTTGTCTTTTTGGGCATCGTCTGACACAGCGCTTCTTTTTGCGATCATAGCAACGTTTTTGGGGGCAGTCGCGGCGACAAACACCGCGGTCACAGAACTTTCCCCTTCGACATTTGCTGACGCAGCGGTTGGTTTTCAGGTTGAGGCGCTGACAGCGTGACCAAGAACATCGTTTGATACGAATACAACGGCCTCGAAAGCAAAGTTCTTTACCTGCACGACATCGAAAAACACATTGATGCTTTTTCTTATCCCAACGATAACAGACAGAGCATTTACGTCGGGTGCGTTTGGCCTGTGCCACAGGGATTCCTGGGAACTCTCCAAAAAAAACAAAGAGCATCCACGTCACGATGATTCTAAATAAGTATATTTTCTTCATCAAAAAAGCATCCTTGTCATTAAAGGCGTGCAGAGCCCCTTCTTGGCTTGATGGAACAGAATCTAAGATGCTGGGGGGCGTTGACGAAGTGATTGACGCATATCCAATCTCTTCACGGAAGACAATAAGATAGAAATGACCACAGGTCAATTACTGGAAAGCGGGAAGCCATATCGTCGAAAGCAAAAAGTGGAACACTGTCCCGGAAAGGGGCGAAAGACGACGCTTTGGCACTGATTCCCTCTCTTTCGTCGAAAGCAAAAAGCAGAACACTGTCCCGCCTGCTTGCACGTTCAGTAAACAATGCTCGGCAACTTGTCTTTCGTTGAAAGCAAAAAGTAAAACGCTGTCCCGCTGGAGGGAAACTTTGCCTGTTTTGAGGAGAGATCTTTCAGAGTCAAAACGCAGTGTATGCTTCTTACTGTGTTTGGGGGGACGATTGTAAGGGTACTGTGTTTGGGCGGGTCGATCGTAGGGGGCGTAGGGAGCATCGACACTTACAAGGAACTAACCATGCACCACTCGTATTTGGGTGGGGCGATCGTAGGAGGCATAGGGGGAGAGTGGCTCAATATGCTCAAACGCGATTAAAGCTGGTATTTGGCTTTGAGAATGGCTGTGTTCTTGTAGATCTTTGCGCTTTTGCGAAGCTGTTCACTCCAGATCGTAATGAACTCAACACGTCGGAGGGTCAGGAGACGCTCACGATATGCCTTTTTCTCTTTCGAGAAACGCTTGGCCAAACTCTTGGCTGATGTTCGCTTCTTAAACTGAATCACATAGGTCTTGTTGCCAATTACGATCGGCTTTGCAGGCAAAGGATTCTTTTTGCTCAACTGAAATGCCGCATGGATAAAGGGATGGATCAATGCTCCACGATCACGCAAAGGCGGTACCAGATCCGATTCCTTGGGAAATGGAGATGTCTGACGAACTTTAATCGACGCCAACCAAGAACGTTTCTGTGGTTTCTTACGAGCAGCAGGTTTGCGAGCGGCAACCTTGCGAGCGGCAACCTTACGGGCAGCAGGCTTGCGAGCGGCAACCTTACGGGCAGCAGGCTTACGGGCAGCAGGCTTGCGAGCGGCAACCTTACGGGCAGCAACCTTACGGGCGGCAACCTTACGGGCGGCAACC
>JALTMC010000345.1 GCA_027005175.1 Myxococcales bacterium | reverse complement strand
CGGATGGCTTCAGGGTGAATGCCTGCGGAACGACACCCCGTCCCCCAATTCATCACACTCACCCAACACAACAACACCAAAACCAGACCAGTTCTTCGCCTCAAGATCATTCCTTCCTTACTCCAGTTTTTATGGAGTGATGATTCCTCCATCTCCGTTGAAAGACTCAATGGACCATCAGTATAGAAATTTCGCTCGGAACATGTCAAGCATAGGGCCGGTATGGCTCTCACAAGCTCAAGTACAATTCTCACAAATTTCAAGTGATGCTGTTCTTGACCCGAGGGCATCAGGGTGATAGCTTAAACGCGCTACAATATCTTCCCTCATACAGAGTGCCTCGTGGTGGTACTACCAAAGGAATAGAACGGATGCAGGAACAGCCACCTCGTATGGAGCAAACGTCAGACCAAACATGGCTCTTGACAGAGCCCTACTCCATCAGCCCTGGAATACAAATAAAGACTCTTGAACTCCATCCACCTCCCTTTGCCCTACCCACAACCCAACACCCCCCCCAACCAAAACAGATCCGGCATACACTTCAGTTGCTACAGTCGCGTATGCAGCGAAGTTACTTGCAGGATCTGATCGGCAGAACCCTTGCAGGTGGCGGCCTGTCCGACTTACAGATCACTACGTTTGGAGCACGAGTTGAGATCAGCGGACTGCTTTCGAGAGAAGGACAACGAACACCCATTCTCGTTCGAGGATTTCTCTATGAGTCAGCAGGCCCTTACGGAGGTGTTGTCTTTTACGACATCCGCGCTTTTGGTCGCCCTGGCTTGCCTGCTCCTGCTCTGATCCCTCTGCTGGCCGCACGAACGGGCCGCAATGGACCCATCAAAGTCAAAGGCTGTATCACTCTTCAATTTGACATCCCCTCCTTGATGTTGCGATGGGGGCTTGCTGCAAACGGCTGGAAGATCCCATCTTACCAACACCTTCAGCTCAAACAAATTGTGGAAGAAACCAATCAGCTCCTCTTTGTGTACCAACCTTCCAGTGCAACAACCTCACTCCCCTTTGCCCAACAAGACCCAGCCTATCCAGAGTGGACTGCGCTTTGTATGGCTGAACAACGCTATATAAAAACAGAAACATGTATCGGAAATGGAGACTATACAACAGCCATCCAGCAGTACGCAGAGGCGAGTTGGCAAGCTCCAGATGACCCCTTCTTACAAGAACGCTTGATGCAACTGTATATCGCCTCACCCCAACAAGAGATGTGGGGAAAAGCCTATCGTATCGCCGAAACCATCTTGCAGCACAACCCACAGTCATCCACAGCTCTCAACTGTATGGCGCAATACGCAGAAGGGCTTCAAGACCTGCAAACCGCAGCCCATTTTTACAAACAAATGGGAGAGGTCGCACGCCGACAAAATGCATCCAATGAAGCCTCCCTTGCTTTTAGCAAAGCTGCTGAGTTACTCGAACGTATCGACCCCACACATGCTCATGAACTGTGGCAGTTTGCGGTGTCACAGAACCCCAACTACCGCCCCGCCATCACTGCATTAACACGACACGCCCTCAAGAGCGGCCAATTCACCCAGGCCGAACAAATCCTGCTTCAGCTCATTGAGCAAACACCACCCAGTATCGAGAGAGCACGATACAACCTCTCTCTCGCAGGACTGTACCGAAGTCGGCTGCGCAACCTGAAATCAGCACGAGAACAACTGGATCTCGCCGCTCCCTACCTCAATGAAGACCTGCCATTTTTAAGAGAGTTGGCAGAGTTTCGCTTGGCCACGGATGAAAACATCGACGCCCTACGGATATTGGATCGCCTAGCCACTCGAGCAAAGCTGCTGAAACAACCGGTATTATATGGCGATCTCCTCTTTCGCACGGGCCAGATCCTTGAAGAGAGACTGGGGCGTCCGGCACAGGCGTTGTTGCGCTACCAAGAAGTGATACAAACAAGACCTGCACATCCGTATGCTTCCAGTCGCATCGCTGACCTTCAGGCTGCTGGAGTGCAACCCGAGTTACTTCCTTTGGGAAGCTTTGAAGACCCGGTCTTACTGATTTCAGAAAAAGAGCAAGCTCTCCAGACATACCAACACATCGATACAGAACAGCTCAGGCTCCACTTGGAGTTATGCCGCCTTTACTGGCAACAGCAACAAATAGACCAAGCCATCCAAGCGGGCTTTTCGGCCTTAAAGCTGCACCCCAACCATGAAGTCGCCTGGCAGTTGCTGGAAGAGATCTGTGTTCGCAGCGGAAAGCACGCAGAGTTGGCCTCCATTCATCAGCAGATGGTAGCTCAGGCCAAAACAGATGAAGAGGCACTTCGCCACTTGGAGGAGGCACTTCGCCTACTCCCCTCAGAGCGAACCATCACCAAACAACTCAGCGAATACTACGACAAACTACAAGAGTGGGACAAGCTCAATGTCTTGTATAGCCGATGGTTGGAACTCGCAGAGCCAAACGAACACGCTCCACTCCTCTTACTTCAGGCACAACTGCGAGAGCATCGATTACAGAGACTCGATCAAGCCGAAATTTCGTATGTTCAGGCATACAAAGTAGCTTCTGAGAACAAAACATACCTGACCGCGATGATCCAATACTACATCCGGCATCAGTCTTGGGAGAAATTAGATCTCCAGCTTTCACAGCTATCCCAAGAGTTGCCCCCTGTGGAGCAGGCGGTCTTGTATGCAGAGAAGGGGAAACAGTTACTCACTATCCCGCAGCACAAAAAAGAAGCTCTCGCCGCCTACCAACATGCCCTACAGTGTGACCCAACCAACCCTGAGTACCTCGTTCCAACCATCGATTTGCTACGTCAGGAAGATCACACCTCTCCCCTTGTCCCTCTGCTTGACCAGCTCGCTGAAGTCACAGAAGATCCCAATGAACAGCTCACCTACAGAAAAGAACTCGCTTTTCTGTACGACCAAGAGCTGTCCCAACCTGACAAAGCGATGGAACAGTACCAACACATCGTCGCTTTGGAGCCCTCAGACAAACGCGCCCTCCATCGCTTGGCTGTACTGTACCAGGAAGGTGGGCAGGTCAATGAGGCTGCCACGATCTATTCCCAACTTCTCAAGCAACTGCTTGACTCCGACATCTCCGAAGCCACACTTCAGCTTCTACAACAGATGATCGTGCTGTTTGAGCAGACAGGTCAGAATTCAGAACGTGAAAAGGCTTTAGAGCAACTCCTCCAACGTCAGCCCGACTTTGGTAAGCAGACCCCTGTTCCCTCCGTTCTTTCCGATCTTACGAGCCCTGCTGCGGCCAAGGCACTCGCCATGTTTTCTCTCGGGCAAGCCCACCAACAGCCAGGTCTCTTGCTTCAAGCAGCACATTGTATTGTAGACGAAAGCACAGAAGCTGCCAGTTTTTGTCTTGAAGCTGGCTTGCAATTAGCACCACTTCATGCAGAGCTTTGGCTGCATCGCATGAAACAAACTTCAAAGACAAAGCGCCCTACCCTTTGGAAGCAGCTCCAAACCCGTATCCAAAAACAACCTCTCACAAAAGAGCACAACGCTCAACTCAGCCGACTCTTCGCTGAGATCCAAAACCTCGACATCACTGCCCAAGAGATCAAGCCTGTCGCAGAGATCTTTGAACAGAAAGAGTTGTTTATCCCGTCTTTCTTTCAACTCTATGCCCGCTTGTTGGAGCAAGACGGAGAGATGGATGCTGCGATCGCCATCCGTCAACAGTTGCTCCTTAAATTACCCGAAGGTGCTGAGCGAAACGAACTTCACTTTGAACTCGCAGTCCAACGTTTGCACTTGCTGGCAGATCGCGAAGGAGGAGAGCAACAGTTGTGGGAGTTGTTGGTCAATGCTCCGGGGTATATCGAAGCCTTCTATGAGCTGCAACAACTCTATGACGAATCAGGCGACCTCGTTGGTTTTGTGACAGCCTTGGAAGAAAATCTGGGCCGAGCCAAACCAGGCTCAGACCGCGCCAACTTGTACTTACAAACCTTTGAACTCTTTCAAGCGATCTCTGATGGAAAAGAGGAAACCCTCGCATTCCTTCAACGAAATGTACAACTCTCTCAAGACGATCCACACACCTTACAGATGTTGGCTGTCGCGTACGAAGAAGCTGAAGCCTATGAAGAAGCGGTTGAACTGTACCGCACTATAAGCAAAAAAGAAGAGCCAAAAGATCTTGTTATTCAAGCACTTGAACAATCCGCAAGCCTTTATATGCAGGCCCTGGATCAGCCGGATATGGCGCTCGATTTCCTTCTCGAATTAATGGACAAAGACCCAAACAATGAGAGAGCCTTTGCACAGCTCTCCGAGATCTATGAATCTCTGTGGATGTGGAATGAAATGGCCGAACTGTTCAATCAAAAAATTGAGCGGATGGAAGATCCCAAACAAGCGGCGTCCCTGCTCGTTGATTTGGGGGAGATCTACCTCGGTCGCATGGAAGACTATGATATGGCACTGCAAACGTACCGCCGCGCCCTTCGAAAAGCACCAAAAAACCTCAAGGTACTACGCGCCCTTTTGGTTCTCTATGAAGAGCTTCAAGATTGGCCTGCGGTTGTCAGCGCCTTAAAAGCAACCACCCGGGTTGAAGTCAATCGAAAGATCCTCTGCGATACCTATATGCAAATTGCAAGTATCTCACTCGATCATCTATACCGCATTGAAGACACAGAAGAGTACTATCAGCTCGCACACACACAAGAGCCAGAGAGAATGGAGCCCTTGGAGGGCTTGCTCGCTCTCTATGAAGCGACAGACAACCCCGAGAGGATGATAGAAACCGCCGTATTGATGGCGATTATCAGCGCAAAGCAAGATAAAGAAGAGGCTTGTCAAAAAGGCCTCCAGCGAATGCTTGACGGCCTTCAACGTGCACCGAGCATCACCATCACCCCCGAAGCACAGGTGAGAGCGATCCTTCAAGAGCGACAAGAGTCTGCCGCACTCGCCCAAAAGCTGATCGACGTACTCAGAGAACTCACAGACATCGATCTCAACGACAGCGCACAGCTTCAGCTTCATCGAACCTTGAGCCAACTGCATCAACAACACATTCAAGAACTCGCCTGGCTGTTGCGCCTCTGGCACTCCTCCGAAGAAAGCAGTATCCCCTTACACCTCATGCAAGAGATCATTCAGAATATCGAGGACCAAAGCTGGAGTGGTGTAGTCCAAAAGCTCGTACCACTCCAAAAAGACGCCGAATCCGAGGATGCCTCAAGTTACCAACTTTCCATTGCCGAGATAGCTCTGTATGCGTTGGAGCAACCAAGACAAGCCAAAGCATTCGCAGACAAAGCCCTCGCAGGAGGAGCCCCGCCTGAGAGAGCCCTGCTCATCTTTGAGAGCATCCAATGGAAGGAACAAGGTCATCTTTCCTTGGCACCTCTTCTAGCCAAAGCCAAAGAACTACCTCATCCCGAAGATAGAAGTCGTGCAATCTATCATCTCGCAGGTGCATTATTGCTTCGCGATGGTCAGTGGGGTGACGCCTTGCAGTGCCTTATTGAGGCCAGCGCAGAAACCCCACAAGGCGAAGGGCTGCTGCCGCTCAGAGAACCACTCACAACCATGCACCAAGCTCTTGATCTCGAAGGAACCACTCCTGAACAACTCCAAGACATGCTCCCTGCTGAACTCGAAGCGTCACACAAAGCTCTCTTGCAAGCATGGATATCCTTCCAGTTCTCGGAACTGGAACCAGGCATCCAGTACTTACAAGAAGCCCTCAAAGCAGATCCCGACAATACACCCGCTTTGCGCCTTCTCGGCCACTTCTTCTTTGAAGAAGGACAGAGCGAACAAGCCCTTTCGTTGCTCTACCACTTCATTGAACGCGAATGGGACTTTCTACCTTTTGATGAAGTGGTGGAAGCCTGTACATCCCTCGCTTATCTCTACAACCACCAACAAAACTGGGACAACGCCATCTTCTATCTGGAGCAAGCCACCCAGTTTGTCTCCGAAGATCCAAGAATTCTACAGTATCACTCCGAAGCTCTCGCAGGAGCGGAGCGTTGGGATGAACTACAAGCCCTATACCAAAGCCACCTCGACAACCCCGAACCCACTGATGTTCTCGAAGACCTCTGGTTCAAAATGGGTCAAATTCACGAACAGCAACGAGAAAACCACAAAGAAGCACTGGAGTGCTACCAACACGCTCTGACCATCAACCCTGAACACCAACCAAGCCTCCGCGCTGCACAGTTCCTCTCCCAACAAGACGGCCTACAATAACGCTCTCCCAACAAGACGGCCTACAATAACGCTCTCCCAACAAAACAACCTACGACAGCATTTTCTCAACGACGCCCTACCACAACACTCTCCCAACAAGACAGCCTGCGGTAGCGACGAGCAGCGACGATAAAAAACTTACTTGTTGGGTTCACATTTTCCATTTTTGCATTGCAAACCTTGGGAACAATCAGCAGCGGAGGAGCACTTCTTCCAGCAAACCTTGATATTATCCAACGACTGACACGTAGCCCCTGTCAACTCTTTGGGACAATCCGTGTCTGAGCTACACCGCACAGTACATATCCCGTCCGCCTGTGAGACTTGCCGGGTGCACGAGAGATGAGCAGCACACCAGAGGTCTTCCATAGGGGAACAACGTTCACCGGCTTTGGATGTACCCGTCTTGGAAAATGCAGGAAGACAGAGGCGGTTACTTCCGCCAATACGCACACAGGAGAAACCGACAATTTGACTGCTTTTGTAAACACAGTCAGAGTCTTGGGTGCATTTTATCTGCATACAAATCGCTTTGATATTTGCACTGGAACGAAGGCAAAGAAACTTATCAGGGCAGGAAGAAAGATCGCTCAGGGAACAAACCCTCAAGCATAGTCTCGGACGATCGGGATAAAGAGAGAGAGCGGCACACTTTAGACCAGGCCCACAAGATTGGGTTCCTGTACTCCCAAACTCACAGATCTGCCCTTCTTTCTTACAGACACCACCCTCGTCAATCTGATTGTTACAGTTGTCATCCTTTCCATTGCAGATCTCACCGCCAGGGCGTGGGACACAGAAAAGATCAGGATCTCCCCCATCATTCGTCTGCTCCGACTGGCAAAACTTGTTGGTGCAAGAACTCCCAGCGAGACAGTCTAAATCATTGAAACAAGGCTTTCGACAGATCCTATCTTTGCACACCAAAGGAGAAAGACAATCTTGATCCGAAAGACACGACCACCCTTGAAGATCAGGAACATCTAGGACGCAACCCCACTTCCAGAGAAAGACCGTGGCCAACCCCAAACCGACCAGAATGCGTAAAAGGCCTCGTAAGGTGCTATGCTTCACCACCACACCCCCTTCTGAGAGAAGTCCTCACGAAGGCCAACCCAACTTCACATATCAACAGAATATCATTCATCATTCAAATATCATACAACAGAGTATTGCTCCCCAAATCGACCAAACTCGGGAAAATATATCACAACAAAGGAAAAGAAGGGGAATAAGATGCACACATACACAGTTTCTATGACATCGAAGGGAGAGCAGACCCTCCCACCCCAAGATGAGACACCTAGCTTTTGTCTCATCGTCGAATCCCAGGATTTGCTTTTTGATAGACGTGAGCATCTCAGGATTTGCTTTTTGATGGATGTGAGCTATTGTTTAGATGAGTGCAGGAAGTCATACCGAGTTCCACAGATAGTCTACAAGGATGTTTTATCATGCGATTTTGGAAGCGCTCTAAAAAAAGTGAGTTTGAAGAGCTGACATTGCCACATCTGGATGCTCTCTACAATACAGCTTTGCGCCTGACCCGTAGTGAAAGTGAAGCGGAAGACCTGATTCAGGAAACCTTCCTCAAAGCATTTCGTTTCTTCCATCGCTTTCAAGCAGGTACACATATCAAAGCTTGGTTGTTTAAGATCATGACAAACACTTTCATTAACCAGTACCGCAAACAACAGCGCGATCGTGAAATTGTCGAAGATTGGGATTGGGAACACATTATGAAGTCCGATGCCGATTACCGCGACAACGAAAAGCAGATCCTCGATCGCTTTGTCAGCGACCAGGTAATGGGCGCACTTCAACAAATCCCTGTCGATTTTAGAACCATCGTACTCCTTGCCGATCTGGAAGACTTTTCCTACAAAGAGATCGCTGAGATCGTAGAATGCCCCATAGGCACCGTGATGAGCCGACTCTATCGAGGCCGTCGCTTGCTGAGAAAGCTGCTCCGAGAATACGCTTTAGAGCACGGCTATATTTCAAAGGGAACTGCCACAGAAGAGACAACAACACAAACGGATAAGGTAGCCAGCCTCGACGGCTACCGACAGCGCAAAGCCGCAGTGTCCTAGCTGCTTTCGTACAAACGCTGGAAGAAGTAGGACAAGACTGGATAGAGCAGCATGGTCGGTCGGTACAAACACAGGCACCACATCGTGTTGAAACCAAACAACATGGCCTCTCGACCCACATGCATGAACAACAAAAGAAGGATGTTCAAGTGATGGACTGCTCAGAACTTCGTCGGTTTTTACATGCTTATATCGACCTTGAATTCGACGAAAGAGAACAAATCGAGTTTGAACTCCACCTCGCACAATGCACCCGTTGTCGTGAGGAAGTGAACTATTTTCGCGCCCAACGTCGAACCCTTCGCAAGACACTCCCTTGCGAAATCGCTCCTATGCAACTCAAAGCACTGATCCATACAACGTTAGACAACGAAGTCCGTATCCAACGAGGCTGGTTCTCACTCTCCATGGCAACCGTTGGTGCATTTATGCTCGCCCTTGGAACGCTCCTGTGGTCTCCCACTGTGAACAATAGCTTTGTTGCAGAGCATTCTGTAAACAACAGCTTTGTTGCAGAACATCCCAGGGGGAACCTTCCGGGACCGTCGATACAAAAGGTGTCCATGGAGCCTCAAACCAATCCCCTGGATGAACAACAAAAAAGCCGCATGCTGGCCACCAAACAGTACCTCCGAAAGATCTTCCAAAGTGCCAAGAAGTTTCATGCACAAGACCAACAAAATCGCATCTCTTTGGAACGATCTGTGGGCTCAGATCCAATACTTCAACGCGTTGGAATGTCTAATGAAACTCCCACCATCTCACTTCGAGAGTGTGATCTTCCTGGACACTTCCACAAATCAGGGCAAAACGACAAACACCCCTGGTGCAAAATGGCCAAGCGTAACAATCAAAACCCCCTAACCAACGCCATCCTCCACCAATACCCCACATCCCTCCTCCACCAACAACCCACATCCCACTCCTTCCGCAAGCATTAAAATTCTTGCTTCTGCATTTGAGTGAGTATACGTTATTACCTGCGTGGTGTAGGCTTTTCTCCAACCATACGTGGAGGAGCTTGCAATAATTTGAGACGCAACGATGGAAGCTTTAAGGTGCTCCGCCGAGTTGGAGGAGAGCTTCGCTTGAGAGGAGTCTTGAGTGAGAGGCTTGAAGGTGTCTTGAAAAACAACTTCGAGGGGCTCTTACGAGGCAGCGATGTTACAGTTCTTCCCAAGGGGCTCTTACGAGGCGGCGATGTTACAGTTCTTCCCAAGGGCATACGTAGTAGGGAAGGTTTCATCTGTAGCGTAGGAGCAAGAGCTCTCGGTGTTGTTGGACTGAGCTTCGGCGAAGCAGGTCTCAACCGAACAGAGGGAGAGAGACTCGGTACAGTGGGCTGTGGCTTTGGAATGACAGGTGAGAGGCCAACCTGAATGGTTGTCATGGGCACTTTCTGTGTCGGTGGGCTTGCCACACCTTGTGCAAACGTGGGTGGTGTCTCGATCTTCTCTTCCCAGTCCTTCCAATGGCTCAGCAAGGTAAATAAGATCCGACAGGCTTTGGCAGAGGAGAGAGTCCAACGCTCATGTGTTTTGTGAAAGGCCATCGAAGCATCGCGAAAAGACTCCAAAGTCTGCCGATACAGAGCCATCTTTTCTCGGCGAACCCTCTTCATCTGACTGCGAATCACAGCCTGTTCTCGCGCTTTACGAAGCCACTCCCTCTTCTGATGCAAAGCGGCCTTGTATTTGCTTCCCCAGTAAACGAAACGCTTCCAATGGATCCTATCCCTCCGTGTCTTTGGAACAAACCGCTTTCCACCGGGGAGCACAACCGGTGGTAGCCTGCGTTTAAAAAAGTTCATCTTCCGAAGATAACGTCGGGCTCTTCGAGCAGCTCTCCGCGCCCTACGACGATACCGACGTGCTCGATAATACGATGTACGAGCAGATCTTCGCGCAGCCACGGCAGCTTTGTAATGGGCCTTATACTTCTTTCGCATCTGATGATAACGTCTCCCGGACTGCTTCGCCTCCAACAACAGTTGCTCTATCCCCGCGCTCTTGGCCTGGTGAGAGAGGGCCTTGCGACGATAACGACGAGAGCGACGAGAGCCGGGAATCGAATTTTCATAGCGTGTCATCCAACGACGATACCACTTCTCGTGCAATTTTTTGCGCCGGAGCAATGAGCGTCGAATTCGATAGGTCTTTAGGATTTCATTGGTTGGTGTAGACAGGGTGACAGCACCAGCGCGGTGTTCCAAATAACCCACACAGCTAATACCACGAGACCTTTGAACCGTCCCTGTTTTTGCTCCCGATTTCGCAAGAACAGCGTCCCCGTATTTTTTCTGAACCCACCGACCCGCCCACCTTGCTGTTCCCCCCTTGAGCACGGCATGCATTGCCTTGCGCAGACCTTCAAGTGCTTTGGTCGAAATCGGCATCGGATAGATCTTGTCCTTGTGCTCAAACAACAACTCACCTGCCCGATCGACCTTGCGCACCATCGAGACCCGACGGAGGTGCCCCGATGTGACAAAACCCGCGATGGCTGCGACTTGATGGGTTTGGGTATTATTAACCCCCAGTGTCATCGTGAGTACGGGCTTCAAGTGGTCCTTCTTCCGTCGATACCCCGCAACCGTCTCTGCTAGATGTATGAGATAACGCAGCCCCATCTCCATGCGAAGCTCCCGACACCACGACAAGATCTCAAGAGTAAGACCTCCCGCCTGAAACCGCTGCTGGTACACCTTTCGCTGTGCCAATAAGACTTGCTTGATTTTCTCAGGAAGTGTTTCAAGGTCGTCTGTCATGTCTGCAGCAAGCAGATCCGTCAGGTGTTCTTTCTTCACAGTGACATCGCTCAACAGAGCTTTTATCGTAGCAGCCTTAGCGGCCTCAAAAGCCGCCTCTTGTCTCAAGTTCCGCAAATAACGGCTGTATCCAAAGTGACGAATCAAAGCGATCCGCAACGTCTTGGGTGCCCCCATCAACGACTTCACTTTGGCAGAGGCAGCTTGTGGCTTAAACTTCAGTTTGTCGATATAGAGTTGCTCCAACCCGATACGCAAGAGTTCCATCCACTTTAATGGAGGAAGCAGCCAAGTCCATCGCAACGAAAAGAAGACAAAACCAATATTTGCAGAGATCCGCAGCGCATCTGTCTTCTTCACATAAGCGGGCATCGAGTGACTGTTGCGTATCACATGACCTCGAAAACGACGTGTGGGATGATAGAAAAAGCGACGACGATGCCCTCCATACCGTCCTTTGTTGAGCAGTGGCAGTTCATCAGGCCAGAAATCTCCAACCATCAACGTGATCACCTTAAACATCGACCCCACCACAGGCTTGGGTGCCAAAGCCATGTCCAGATGCCCATCTCCACCATATTGCGCAGCGATCTGACCACTTCGAGAATCGATCAACGCAAAGGAAAGCTGTAACTCATCGAGCTGTTCTCGATAAGACTCAATGGTGGATGCAACGGCTTGTACAAGCCCGGGCTTTCCAGGTAAACCTGTGACCAAGTTGCGATCGTAAAACAACTGAACACGAGAGCCTCCCTTCCAATGTTTTACCGTTGGAGGCATCATCTTCGCCACCCAGTTTCGAATATGAAAGTCATGGGTCTTCCAATCTCTGGAAATCGCCTTCAGCTTCCCCATTCCATTTCGAAAGAGAGGCAGTTGTGAAGGAACAGAGATCCCGTTTTTACGCAACTTCTTCTTCAGCAATTGAATCCGTTTAAGCCAGACTTTATACACACGAGCCTTGCGTTGACTGTCACATTTCCCCTCACGGCAACTTTGAAGATACCAGGGATTAAGACGGCCAGGATTGGGCAGGGAAGCCACGACCACTGCCGCCTCATTCCACGACAAATCAGGCGGTACATCCTTGGCAAAGAAATACAACGCAAGCCGATGCAAACCGTAATTTGCCCCCACTCCCGCCCAAACGATGGATTGATAAATCGCCATCATCTCTTCAGGAGAGAAAGACTGACACATAATATAGGACCGAGGCATCTCCGAAAATAACTTCTGCCTGACCGTGCTCAGAAAACCCAGACCCTGACGTTTTGCCCCAAAATCCAAAAAGTTCTTCGCAGCTTGCAACGCTGGTGTACTACCTCCCACCTTACGACGTTGCTTAATCATATAATAAGGCACACGCAAAAACGCTTCGATGGAAAAAGGCTCACACTTTAATCGATGACCATCCGGAAGATAACGCCACCACCATGCAGGCTTCCCCACCTTTCCCTCAGCCATAGAGATCAACCGACTTACACGCCACTTGAGAATGCCTGGATCATTGTAATGCCGACTCCAGTCGCTCTCTGTCTTTGTATAAAGACCCAGATAACGCTGACGCCGATCGTAAATCGTGGTGAGCTGAACCGATCGAAGTAGCTTGTTTCTCTTCGTCACCGCCGCACGCTGTTCTGGCGTAACATAGGTGCGATACCACCAAAAGATACCACCGAGAAAGTCAAAGAGAACAATCACCACCAAACCAAACGCAACCACCAACCAAGATGGCAAACGCCCAACCCAACGCTCTGCAAATCCGTGCTTTAATCGACCCGCCATCTCAGCGTTGAGTAGCCAAGCCACAATCCATGAATAAACCGCATAAAGCCCCGAGCTAGCAACCAACAGCAAACCAACCGTTCGATACCAGATCCCTGTCGGCAAAACCATTCGCTCCACGACGAGAAGACAAAGACCCACAACCAACGCCGTCCAAGCCCTCTCTCTCACCCGATCAGGCTGAAATCGAGACTGGGCAATCCCCCTTCGAACGCTATCCTTGATTTGCATCCCCAGCCACAACAAGCATATCGCTTCAAAGGCCAGAATTCCCGCAAAACTACTCGAGAACTTCAAAGGAAATCCCAACAACCACAACAGACCAAAGCCCCCACCCCCCACAAACACCAACCCCACAAGGAGTAGCAGCAGAAAACGCCGAAACCAGGAACTTTTTGTTTGCTCAACACCTGTCACAAATCGTACTCGCTTCTTGATTCATTACCAGAAATAAGATGATCATCAAACTCTATTCATGATGGGATGCGCCCACCAATATTGCAAGAAATAACACACTCCACCCCCTCCACAAAATAGCCCACCAATTGTGTATGCCTATCTTCCATGTGAAAACATAAATAATCTTCTGTTATTCGTGTCCCATTCGTGCCATTCGTGGATCTAAATAATTACAGATCATCTGTAATTTCATGCAAGTATAGTAGTTCAACACCGTACCACAAAAGAAGTCAGTGCTCACAAGATTCCATGTGAAAACATAAATAATCTTCTGTCATTCGTATACCATTCGTGCCATTCATGGATCTCAAGAACGATGGCAGAGCACAAACCCCATGCCAGAAGCCCGAAAACAAGAACCGACCCCCAACACCATTGAGACTTCATAAAAAGAGTTTCTGCTCTTTAAGTTTACATAACATCTCCATCGTTTTCTTAATTTGGAGAAAGTTAAGGGAATGAAAAAAAAGTCGTTATGGATATGTGAAAGAAGAAGAAGACCCAACCATTGAATAGACATAGGTTTACGAAGCCATGTATGTCTCAAGGAAGAGAAGATGAGTTCCAGTCAAGAATGGTTATCCGCACAGCGTCATAACAACCGAGACCCGCTGTTGATGCACTCCGTGGTAGAAGAGGATCTGGGAGAATCAACAATGGTAGCCATTCGAACCCCCTTGCCTAGTGGGATCTCGAAGAAGAAACAGGAACTTGCTCCAACTTCGAAGTCCAAGGATGAGGCTTCCCTATTTCCTATGACAGAGGGGTCACCTTTTGAGCCGATGTCGATGGATCCGCTAGGAATGCCAGATGCATTTCCAGGAGAAGATCTGGACAAAACTGTAATGAGCTTCAAGGTTCCCGAGATGTTGTTGAGCTATGAACCTGGCTCAAGTCCAGAGGTACCGCCCAAGATAAGAAATGTAGCTTCCGTAAATATAGATTCGCTTCAAAAGATGAGAGAGCGATCACAAAAAAAGAACGATCCTGTTCCAGCTCCGGAAAAAAAAGCAAGAGAGATGAAAGCTGGAAACTCCAATGATGATCGAATGTTACAAACAGTTATAGCAAGGCTTCCCGAAGGCCCGATACCTGTGCCACAATATCTACTGGAAGAAAGAGAAGAGAAAGCCAGCACTCCCAAAAAAGTAACAACGCCACGCACCTCACGCGAAGTTCGAAAGGCCGACAGTGCTCCCAGTAAAGGACCGGTAGACATCAAAGCGATGAGCGAAGGTAGGATGACACACGAAGCAGTTGTTGATCTACCATTTCAACCCAAAGAGAGCAGCAAGAAGCCAGCAAAGCGAACACAGTCATCGTGGATTTCAAGTCAAGAGAGCAGCTCCACTGCTCCCCATTCAGATAACAGTGCCACTGTTCCCCATTCACAAAGGGATGTAGAGGAGACACCCTCTGCTCAAGTGGCCAAACTAGCCGGTAACTCCACTGTTCCCCACTCACAAGGGATTGTCGAGAGACTCAATCAAAGACTTCAAAGCAAACAATCATTTTTAATAGGAACAGCCTTCGCACTCTCTGTTCTGATGCCTATGATTCTCTCCGTTGGCTCTATGCTTATGTACAATACGTACCAGCAAAAAAAGGGGTCGCAAACACAAGAGTACAAGGCTGCTATCACTCAGGCGATCATGCTTGAGAAGTCGATCCGCACAAGTATGCTGGAAGGAAGAGCAGATATCGTACGAACCTTTGTGAGCAAGTTGCGAGACAACCGCAGCACAACATCCATTGAAGTGATTCGACCGGATCGAACCTATGCTTATAGTGACTTCAAGACCAGGAAAAAGATAGAGAAACGAATATCCGATCCCAGAGTTCTCGATTGGATCGAAAAGACACACCCAAAGATGCTGAAGAAGATAGAGGAACTCAAACGCACGGCCTTCACCAACATCGATAAGAGTAAGATCTTGAAAAGAGGAAAGCTTGTAGGCTTTCCCAAGATTTGGAAAGAGGCTTCAGAGTTTGGGCAAGTCAAGACTCACATTGGGATGCATCGAGGCAAAAAAACTCTCACAGTGTTGTGGCCTATAAAAAACACCCAGGCTTGTCAAGCCTGTCATGGCTCTGTTGGTAAGAGTGCTTCTGGCAACGGAACGAAGAACCATGTAACAGCGGTACTTGTGGTGCGCCGTTCTCAAGAAGGTACGAATGCACAACTCCAAGCCAGCCGGTGGATGACTTTGGGGATTGGTGGAGGAACCTCGCTATCCATTCTCTTTTTTCTCGCATTGTTCGGAAAGCTCTTTGGCATAAAGCTACACAAAGGATAGCAGAACACGACAACCTCAAACAGCAGTCAAAACCAAGACACACGCCGACTTGGTGCTATACAGAAAGTAGCAGAAAACAACAACCCCAAACGGCAGTCAAAACGTGAGCGACACTATTTCTTACGAGAGGCCGGAAGAGGCTGTTTTTTCCGTAGAAAAGGGTTCTTTGGCATGGGCTGACCTTTTCGTAAGGGACCACTAAAAACTCGCAAACACAGGTCTTTTCGTTGGGTCCGAAGTGCCCGAACATCGATCCGAACCGTTACGCTTTGTCCTCGATATCTTTTGGGAATAGGGACAGCAAATCGATGAGTTTTGGCGTCTTGTGTTGTTCGACCCACAAAGACAGCTCTGTCGTTGACGAAGAGTACGATTTGGACAGGAAGGTGATGAGAGGTCTGAGGTCTACCATTGAGTGTAAAATCGCCCAAAAGAACATCTCCGACCTTAACATTCCGATACCGCAGCATAATCGTTCTTTTCAGAGCGTAGCGAAACCACAAACATTTCCGGTCGTCCCAAGCATCCAAGTAGGGTTGAGAAAATGGCTTTCGGGTGAGTACGGCGGGCTTACGACCCCGCCAACAGAACCATCGCCCCCTATTTCGACGGCAACGCTTCATCGCTCGCCCCTTCAAGATCGAGACACGAGCTTCATCCAATCGATTGACCAAATTTAAAGAAACGTTTTCCAACATTTGTTTTTGTTGGGGTTCAAGAGTGTGATCGGGCTTCACCGCTCCAAGCACAAGTCCAACAAGAACCAAGCCCATTAAGCCGAGCGAAAGAGCCACTTGAGCAGGCTTCCACAATCGATATTCTATCGGTTGCATTTTCTTTTGCAAGAGACGGATCGCTGTACGTATGGATTCAGCCCAGCGATAAGAAGAGTCAAGCCACAAGGTGAAAAAGAAAAGCAATAAGCCGAGAATCATCGCAAAAAAACTCAGATATTCAACAACACTTCGACGGAACTGAAAGCGATAAGTCCCTGGTTTTAAGGCAACGGTCATAAAGGCTGTTTTTCGAAGGTTGGGAAAGGAGAACAGACGGATCGGTATGGGCTTACCATTGCGAGTGGCAGACCATCTGGGAAAGGCAGATACATGCAGTCGAAGTTGCCCTCTCGCTCCGGAGGCAACACGCAAGACAATATCTTCGTCGCTCCATTTTTCAAGTTTGATCGCACCGGAACCTACGACGGTATAAGGCTCAGGACTCCAGTGTTTAAACTCATACAAGTACAGGTTTTTAAACCTTCGTCGAAAGCGCAGATAGGAATAGCGTCGTTTTGAATCTGTAAGGATATACCGAACGTTCACATAACGCAGAACATCCGGATCATGAGTCTCCATCTTGTAGCGATAAATCGCTGCCGGAGTGGAACCTATTTTATAGATGGGAACCGACAGCCTGGGACTTAGATCCATGAGAAGATGGTTGTTGCGATGAGTCCAAAGACCAAGGCGAAAGAAGCCTTTTGTCTTCCGAAAGACAGGGCGTGCCCAAGCCACAAACTCCTGTTTGGCTTCCGCAAATCGATCGTTGTCTGTGGTCTTCATATCGCGCCAAAAGAACTTAAAGTGGCGTTCCAATCCCTCATGAACCAAAGGCCCTGTGATGGAAGCAAGCACAAACACACACAAAAAGATTCGAAGATAAAGTCCCCATGTTCGAGAGAAGCCTGGGGACGAAGGATGTGCAACTTTTTCTGTGGGACGAAAGAGTTCACTTAACTTCAGAAAAAGGAACTGACCCCCCTCTACCAGAAGCCAAGCACACCCAAGAAACAAAAATGGTTTCAGTAGCATAATAAAGCGAACGGTCTGGATATTTTTGAGGGCTGGGACAAAGGAGAGCAGGTGAAAGAGATCAACCAGAGTGCGAGGGGAAAGAACCAGCATCACAAACGAGAAGAAACCAAAATAAACAAGATAAAATCGGCGAGAGAGAAGCATTCTCAGCAGTCCAATCAGCCCCAAGAAAGTAACAACTTCCCAAGTACCTTTGAACAAATGGAGAGAGAAAAGCTCTCGGGCAAACTTGGAGATGGAATACCAGGGGAGTCCGTAGGCAGGAGTATAATTTCGGGTCGAGAGAAAGGGGAACAACCACAGTCCACCAATACAGATCCCTATCCCAAAGGCAATGGAAAGCCTGGACAGTGGGATCGTCCAACCTCGAAGATCGTTGGACCAAGCATAGGCGAGAAGGGCGAGAGGAAATAAAGCGGCAAAATGGATAACCTGAATGGGGTGAGACCACAGAGAGAATCCCATCCAAAGGCCGAACCATCCGACATGTCGCCAACCTTTCCCCAGCAAGAGAGGTCGAAGTTGGGTGAGTGAAAGTAACGAAAAGGCCACAGACAAAGAAATGGGCCAAACCCCCCATCGAAAAAGAAAGTCCCATCCGCCCATTCGAAAAGAACCAAGATCAATCAAAAAGAGCAAGGTGGCAAGCAACGATATCATCGGGGAGAAGGGGCGTCGGCCACAAAGATACAGAGCCACTCCCATAAAAACCCAGTGCAGAAAAAACCCGTAAGCATAGGCTTGATTGATAGAGAGTTTTCCAAAGCCCAAAGCATAAGTGAAAACGACCCATAAGTCCGCACCAAAAGGATAAAGGTAATGAGCAGGATAGCCAGCAAACCAGTTGTGACTCCAACCCCATAAACGACCTTCCAACAAGAAGTGATCTTTGAGTTGCAAAGCCTTGACAAGATGAACCATGTGGTCATGCTCAATCGGAGGTTTTCCGCCAGCGACCCCAGGAATCATCTCATACACAACCCAAAAGATCAGAAAAAAACTAAGAAGATCAAAACGAACGAGGAACCCATTCCCCAGAGGTTGATGAAACCATGACCAGAATGCTTTCCACCCACGGGGAAGCGATGAATCCCTCCCCCACTCTCTCCAGAGAACAACAAGGCCCGCCCAGAAAAATGACGACCCAAACCATTCCGTAGGAATGCCAAAAGGAAACAACACAAGCCCTAGCAAGACAGAGAGCACACCAACCCACAAACCAAGCCGAGACATTCAACAACCCCTGCGTTCAAGCGGCCACCCACCCGAGCTTTTATTCAAGCGGCCACCTATCCGAGCTTTCATTCAAGCGGCCACCTACCCGATTGTTCGAGTTCTTCACTGAATCCTGAACCTACCAAGAGAT
>JALTMC010000344.1 GCA_027005175.1 Myxococcales bacterium | reverse complement strand
GCCCGGCATAAAGCAACATGAGCCAGTCTTCCACAGGGATGTTGACCGCGTGACAACGCTCGGTTCGCAAGTCGGTGAGGGAACCCCTCCTCTCTCCTTCCGCGAAAGAAGAGCCGGCCTCGAAATAATACAACCGTATGACATGGCCCAGTTCCCGGGGTGCTCTTGTACTCCCCTGTTCCTTCGCATTTTCCGACAGATGACTTTGCTTCATGAACTCGTCTTCTGTCATGCCATGGGGAACAAGACCGACCATCACATGAATAGGAATCGCAGGCTGAAAGGGAGAGTAGAACATATGGATGCCCTGTTCCCCTTCCAACAACGTGCGGACCCGATCTCCTTGAAAAAAGAGCCAAGAGCCATGGGTATCATCGGCCTTACCCGACGCAGGAATATGAGCAGGCAAGCCCAACTCGGTTAAAGCTTGATTGTAAGCTCCGACGAGATAAGAACTTTCGGAGACTCCACGAGCTTCCACCAGAGATACGATCCTCACATAAACAGTCTCATCCGGTTGCCCTAGATTTTTGGCAAGAAAATGATAAAAAGCAAGCTTAAAGAAATAGTGAAGGTATTTCTCTTGTGATGTGGCCATCGCACTCGGAGTTGTCACTTGAAGATCCCGAAGATAGTCACAGATATCCATCTTTGCCAACAAAGCACGAGCGTCGGGAATCGGTCTCCCCCACCCTCTCTCTTGAAACCCTTTTACCTTGTCTTTGTACCGGGGTGTTCCTGTATCTGACGTTGGCGTATCAAGATCCCATACAAGCTCTTGCAATGTATCCCTCATCTCCAAGATATGCTCTCGAAAAACATAGGTATCACTTTGACTCAGATCGACATGATTCTCTTCAGAGGTCACTTGGTCCAAGCATTCATTAATCTCTGCAATCATTCCATTGGCTGCTTCGAGTAGCTCTTCCAAAGCAGCTTTCTGATTGGATTCATCCGGTATCACAGGAAGACGCAAAGCTTTTTGCGATGGCAGCGGCTCCAGTGGAGTCACACGTGGATACAAAGCACCATTCTCTGTCAGTACTTCAAACAGAAAAGGAGTGTTATCCTTCATACGTACAAGCTGCTCCGCAGCGAGAACAGTCAGCTCTTTCTCAATGGCTCGCTGGAGTGCCCGCCCCCCAAGCTCAGAGTCAAATCCTCGTGTCGCGACCTCTTCCAAAGCCTTGGGAGAGACACTTAAGATCGTGGTGCGACGGAGGAATCCATCACGTTGAAATAACTCCTCCATTTGCAAACGGGCGATCTTCATCACATGTTCAAGTTGCAGTGAAGAAAATGTTACAATGCGATCAATTCGGTTTAAGAATTCCGGTCGAAAAAAGGTTTTCAATGCTTTGGAATACTGACCGGAGGCTTTGGTCGCTTTATCGCCAAAACCAACGACCTTACCAGCTTGTTGAGCCCCGACATTGGAGGTCATAATCACGATCGTGTTGGTGAAATCCACAGTGCGTCCAAGCGCATCTGTCAACCGGCCCTCCCCAAGAAGTTGCAAGAGCAGATCGTGAACTTGTGGATGTGCTTTTTCGATTTCATCAAACAGCAACACACAAAAAGGTCGATGACGAACACGACCTGTTAGCTGTCCCTCAGGATGATTCAAGTCCCCAATTAATCGTGTCACAGCATACGAGTCGACAAACTCATTCATATCAAAACGAATCATGTCGTCTTCGTTTTGGAACAAATACTGCGTTAATAGTTTCGCGGCTTGGGTTTTTCCAACTCCTGTCGGTCCAATAAACAAAAAGGCCGAGATCGGTTTATCAGGGTCATTCAGGGCAGCTTTTAGCAGATGAACTGTATCGACGAGACAATCGACCGCAACATCCTGACCAATCAATTTATTCTTGATATAATCCTCAATTTCATGATTTCGCAACGTCTTTGACCGATCAAAGATATGGTGCTGAAGATGAAAAGTCTGACCAAACTCTTCCATCACCTGAAGCTCACAAACTTCCCGACGTCGGTACTTTGCTGCGATCTGAGAGAGAAAATCTATGACAGATCCAGGCAGTGATTTTTGACGCATATACGCTCGTTGTAACGCAAAGACTCGATGCAAGGCCAGGTTAGTGATTTGGCAACTATTCTCTTGTTCCAGCCGCGCTCGCTGTTGGCTCGCGATGCGAGCAGCCACTTCAAAGTCAACCGCCGGAACTCGGAATGTCTCAAATAAATCGGCAAATCCGCGGTCCAGTTCCTGAATGAGATTCCACTCCTCCGCTGTTGCCTCCACCACGACCTGTATTTGCTGTTTTTCAAGATAAGGCTTGAGAACATCGCTCAAGGTCATCGTGTTGCGGGCACTTTTACCGACGCGAAGTAGGGCAACGGCATTGTCGATAAAGAGCTTATCTGTCAGCAGATTCGAATGTTTGCTATACGGTTTCAGACGCTCTAGCGTATACTCTACGATCGATTCCAATCGCTTCTGCCAGTGCCCTACCACCGACATACCCGCGATCACTCGAATCGGGTCAAGATGCCATACCTTTTCAATTTGATAGAATGACTTCTTTTTCTGGCCCACAATATGACGTCGTATGACTTCGTGAATCAATGTCGATTTTCCAGCACCGATCGGCCCGATCAAGGCAATCGCAGTGTTGTCTTTGCGATAGATCATTTGGCGAAGACGTTCAACACGCTCTTCTTGTTCGTAGGCATGACGAAGCTCATAAGGATACAACTGGTTCAAATCGATAGCGACTTTGTCCATCTCTTGCGAGCCAACAAAGTGAGTATCACCATCCAACAGTGACGCGACGATATCCCAGGAGCCTTTGTCGAAAGGTAGATTCGCCTGAGACACAGGAACAGAGAGATCCACGGTGGTAAGAAACTCGCCTTTTTTCGCAAACAAGTCATCGGGGTTCCAGTCTTTGCCAAACTCCTTTCGCTTTTGGCGAAACAGATGTTGTAACACCGCCTCAACCTGCCCTTGCAACCGAACCTTTCCGTTGTCTTCTTGCTTTGCCAAAAACATATAATGGTCAAGGGCGGGCAAACATACAACGGTTTGGCCCTTTAAACGAAAGCTTGCCACACCAAATGCACCAGAAACAAAACGCTGCCCCGAGCGAAAAGAGCAGGATATCGACTGATACTTAACATCAGGATGAAACCCAAACCAAAGCAGCGAATCGAGAGACTCACGTGTTGTACTACGGTCGCGAAGATGACTTCGAGTTTCGCGCAAGAAAGCAGACATCGCTCGCTCAAAACGCCGGTGGGAAGCCTCGGGATACCCCACAAACAAGGGACAGATCCGATAGGCCGATCCCCAGTCACCGCGAAGCGGTTGCACCAAAACAGGAAAGGAGAATTGCACTGTTTGTATACTCATAGCTTATCACTTATTTAACATGTGGTGACACATAGTTATCCTCGTCAGAAAAGGAGAATTGCACTGTTTGTATACTCATAGCTTATCACTTATTTAACATGTGGTGACACATAGTTATCCTCGTCAAAAAAGGAGAGATGCACAGTTTGTATGCTTATAGATTGCAACTTATTTAACGTGTAATGAAACATAGTTATCCTCGTCAGAAAAGAAGAATCACACAGTTTGTATGCTCATAGCTTATAGCTCACTTAATATGTGGTGACACATAGTTATCCTCATGACCTATAAGCCGGTTGGTGACAATTCTTTCAAAGCGCTGATCCAGGTAGCGGAGAAACCTATCCTTCGCTTCATGGATCGATCCATCAATATCATACGTTGAATCATAAAAACGCCTGTTCGCAAAGAGGCGCCTTGTCTTTCGGTTATCGAAAAATTTCTGTCGGTGAATCGAGTCGGGGACTTTGTACTGAGCGATACGATGAGGGAGAACCTCCACAACGTATTTGAACTCGGCACCATCATCCCAGATCTGTAAGCCACTCTCCTCTTCCCAGAACAGATGGGCCGCCCTTCCCTCCAGGCTCAAGACCATACCGAGCACACGGTCCTTACGAGTCTGCAGTGGCATAGGCTCCCTCCAGGGTTTAAGGCCCTCTTCGAGCCAGATCGCATAGATCGTAAGAGAAAAAGACCGCTCCTCCACCATCTTGAAGTAAGGTTCAACCACATTCAACAGACGTGTATGTTCTCCATATACGGCCAAAAGGCAGTATTGTTCATCCGGATTCATCGTGTTGTACAAGCGAGTTTTCATCGACAGATACTGTGTATTCCACACCTCAGCGGAGGATACGATCTCTGCCTCCAACGGCTGCCCCACCAACAAGGCCGTGATAGCCTCTGCTTCCAGCTCCAGAGCTTCATGTAGCAACCGAGAAAATGTGGCAGAGAGTTCAAGGTATGTCGAATAAAGCTCTCCTTGCGCACGATCGCTCCAAAACTTCTTCTCATTTCGTTTTTTTGACCTCTCCAAGATCTCAATTTCACTCAGCAGGTGGATCAAAATAGGCCCATCCTCTACGGCCTGAATCTCCCGACGCCTCCACGTCAGAAGGTCCGTCAATGTAACCAATGTCAGTGATGTCCCTGTGATGACCTTCTCTTTCCAAGAGTTGTCCTTTCTCTCTTCGACCGTCACTACAGTATGTTCGGGTGTTCGGTGTGCCTTGGTAAGAAGAGGCTTGGAAGGTCCATGTTGGTTGAGTTCTCTGGCCATTGGGCTAAGTACGTTGTCACGCAATGTGCGCTGTAGATGTCGAGCACCATAGAGGGGGTGATACCCCTCTTCTGTAAGAAATATTTGCAAGCTATCATCAATAACAAACTCGACTTCTCGAAAACGAAGCCCTTCACGTGCCCGGATCTTCGCGAGTTCACGCTGCAGAATATGTTCCACCGTAGAGCGTCCTAAAGATGCAAACGGCACGATATGATCAATGCGATTAAATAGCTCGGGTCGAAAGATACGTTGCACAGCTCTCTCAAAATGCACTTCCAACTCTTCCGCCTGATTCGCCGTTTCCACAAACCCCACTCGACCTTGCTGCATCGTATCTGTTCCAATATTCGATGTCATAATGATCACAGTGCTGCAAAAATCAGCCGTACGACCGCGTCCATCCGTAAGGCGACCCGAACCCAAGATCTGTAACAACAGATCATAAAAGCTGGGATGTGCTTTCTCTAGCTCATCAAAAAGCAAGACACAAAAAGGCTGCTCACGTATCACAGAGGTAAGCAGCCCATCCCGTGACATGCTCTCCCCTGTCAGACGTAAAACATTCGGGAGGTCCGAAAACTCGCTCATATCAAAGCGGACCATTCGCTCCCGATCCGAAAAAAGATACTCTGCCAAGACCTTTGCCATCTCTGTTTTTCCCACTCCCGTAGGCCCCACAAAGAGCAAAGACGCAATGGGTTTTCCTTGCCGTGAAAGTCCCGCTTTGACAGAGGCGAG
>JALTMC010000343.1:3608-18841 GCA_027005175.1 Myxococcales bacterium | reverse complement strand
GATACAAGCCTCAGGAGTTGGGGCCGGATGGTAGGAGAACATCCCAATATTCCATGGATTGAGTTCATATTACTACCGCGCCGAAGCTCTTTTTATGCATTTTTTGGGACAGGAGTGGTCGGCTTGCTGACCTGAGCTTTGGATGGGATGAGGCGAAAGCTCACCAAAGCGACAAACATCGATGAACTGTCATAGACCGCCCTCACTGATCCTACTTGAGACCGGCAGAGAGAACCAACTTTGGGGGCGGCCAAACTGATCCTCATTACCATTGTTCCTCCCAGAACAAGTCTTCAACATTGTCGCGCGGAAAAGAAGTCAAGGGCTTGAAGCGTTTCGCTTTTGCCGAAGACAACCCTTTACTTCTTTGAGCACGACGATAGAATCAATTGCTCTGGGGAAAATGTGCTTTGTCATGATCACTTTCGCCGCCCCGAACGTGATCAGTGAGGGCGGTCTATGACAGTGTGGGCACTGGGGCGAGCAACCGTCCTGGCGACCCGATCCTCAAATAATGAAGAGAAGAGAAGACTCAAGACCAATCTATTTTAAAACCATTACGACCAAACTCGACGGATGGTGGTTTTTCTTGCGTTAAAACTTTTATAGCTGAAAGACCTCCTGTTGCAGCAAGAACAACACCACCTGCGACTAATAGTCCTAATTTACTTGTAGGCTCAGGATCTAAAATAGCTGCTACAACCATCCATACACCAGCGGCAGCCACTCCAACAGAAATGACAACAGCAGCCCAATCTTTTGCACCAAGATCAGCTTTTTTACCCATATCCAAGATGGTGTGTTCGGCAGGATTGATACCCAAGTCAGCATCATCAATCAATTGAACAGAGGAATGTTCTTTGTATGCTTTTGAGAGAAGCATTAACCATTCTTTTTGAGATGTTCTAATAATTTGTCTTGGCATACATGGCTCCAAATGATATGCAGTGAGAACTATGGATTCTTATCACATGGGGTATCTAGCCTTTTGACTGTCCACCAGTTAGAACAAAAACTGTAATTGCAACAACTGCTCCACCAATAGCAGTCCAGACACTTTTTGTTCTTTGTGATGGAGGCGCATCCTCTTTTCGACCCTTCTGCTCTTGCTTTTTGTCATCGCTCATTGTTCAACTCCTATTTGATTAGGGGAATATAAGACAAAGCCAATTGTTAGTAATTGACTTCATAGCAATCTATACAAAAATCTTCACAGTTATTCGTTGCAAATCCATACTTCCCATCATAACCGTTTTGATAGTTACGAAGGATAAGTTTAGCTTTTTTGCAAACAGCAGAACCATGGGTCCTATTTTTAGGAGCGGCATGTAAAGCGACTTTTTGCCCCGCAGCAAATCGTTGTACTGAATCGACGCGAATACGAGCACTGTGATCTTTTTTATTATGACCATTGAAATGGATTACCTCATTATTTCCTATGTAGATACCCATGTGATCATAAAGCATGCCATAAAAGAAACCTTCAAGTGGGCGCTTAATAATACTACCAGGTTGAAAATACATAGCTTCATCCCTAAAAAAATTAGAATCAATATGAGCAATCTGGTCTCAAAAAGGTATAACGGTAAACCATACCAGGAATTATATATATGTACGAAGAGTTGTCAAGAGTTTTTTGTACGAATAAATGAATCAAAAAACTACCAATTAAATAGAGTCTAGTTTGAGGTCGAACGTTAAAGATAAGCTGCAAGCGGACTGCGTCTTGTGTCGAACCTGGGGCGGATCGATAGGAACTCGAAGATCTGTTATGTCGAGCACGTTCTTCGCACCGACTCAATCTTCGACTCAATCTGTTGCGGGAAGTTGAAGCTCTTGTGGCTCAAGTGCGTTCTTCACACCAACTCTATTAAGAATGCCCGACCAGACTTGTCGCAACAGCAAGCGGTCCGTCTGTCAGCTTCATCGCTTTGTTAGCTCATGCAAGGGGTTAGTATATTTAGAAATTACAGTTCATCAACAATCTTTAGAACGGCTTTTCGAGTACCCTGGCTTGCTCTAAATCCTAATGAATTCAGTTGTTCTAAAAATGGTTTAACTTCAGCAATAAGCCCTTTGCCTTTTGCTTGAATAAGAAGCCCTAAAGTGCCCGTCAATGGGAGACTTAAACTCTCAGCTACTTGTCGAGCCAATTTATCATCAAGAATGACAGTAACATTTGCTAGTTCCAGTGCAAGAGCTAGAACTTCTGTTTCGCCTCTTCCAAGATCTGTAACCAATGGAAGTACAGCAGTGCTCTCAGGAGTTTGAATGTCCATCCAGTCAATACTTTCGGGGTCAGGAACATCAATCCCACTCTCTCGACCAACTCGTAGTTCATCAACAACCGCAGTGGGCACAATGATTTCACCACACAGTTGCTGTAGTAGTTCTAATTGTCCAAGTTGGTGAAGATATTGAAGAGGAGATGTATTGCAAACAATATCAGCCAAGGGAAGCCTCACGCAGTAGTTCTTCTTCAGATAGTTCGAATGTGTTCACACCATAATCTATTAATCGAGATAGAAATAATGGCTTTGGTATACCTGCAAGTTGAGAGGCTGCTCCAGAAGAAAGTTTGCCAACCTCATACAATTTAATTGCTGCAACCAACCGTATTTCATCACCAAACTTGTCTGGTGATAGCTTTAGAGCTAGAAAAGTTTGCTCAGGTATATCAAGCGAAATGCGTCTCATTGTCTTGTTCTCCAGTAATAGACAACTCATCCACCAACAGAATAACCAATTTCAACATATACGTCACGAGCTTCTATCAAGTTCAGAAGATAATAAAAATATTAGATTTCAGTGATTTGAAAGGGATAATATTGTGTTGCATGAGCTAACGACCAAGCTGAGTCAGCTATCGTAAGTGAAGAGCACAGTAGTGTCAAGAGCACAGGGCATTCGCCGAATGCCGCATTCGGTCGGACACAATAGGCAACGCATGGGTAAACAGAATTGTTCGTGTGCAACGGTCTCGAAGAACGCGAAACAATGCTCACAGGTTGCCCCTCAAACTTCAGGGAGAGTAGAGACCCCATGTGTCAGGAGTTGGGGCCGGATGGTAGGAGAACATTCGAATATCCCATGGATTGAGTTCATCTTACTACCGCGCCGAAGCTCTCTTGATGCATTTTTTGGGACAGGAGTGGTCGGCTTGCTGACCTGAGCTTTGGATGGGATGAGGCAAAAGCTCACCAAAGCGACAAACATCGATGAGCAAAGATGACGGTTGTTCACTCGCCAGCTCGTGCGAATCCCATCCTTCTGGCTCAGGGTTGTTTGAGACACCACAATCGAGCGGAAATATGGTTATCGCAGGAGCATCTGGGATACGTTTGCACAATGGAGTGAGTTGGAAACTCTGGGAAGCCCTTTCTCTGACCATCACACCCCTTATCTTTCAACATCGTTCGAAGGAGAAATAGGATGGCTGTAAAAAAACGAGCGTATCGCTCGATTCCGATCCAGAAAGTAAACATTCAAAAGCTCAACGATGCCTTTGAAAACAAACGTACTGTGGTGGGTATCGATGTGGCGAAGGAAGTATTCTTTGCCGGGTTTATGCAGGAGTCAGGCAAGATAGAGTTGACTCTTAAATTTACGCACCCTCAAGAAAGTCGAAAGTTTGTGAAGCTGCTTTCAGGGCTACCAGCAAGCCATGTGGAGTGTGTGCTTGAACCCACAGGAACGTATGGTGACTCACTTCGCTTTTTGTTAGAGCAAGCGGAGATTCCAGTGTTTCAAATAAGTACGGTGAAATCGCGTGCGATGTCGGAAGTCTATGATGGAGTGCCCTCGCAGCATGATGCCAAATCGGCAGCGATTTTGGGGAAGCTACACCTGGATGACGTGAGTCAGCTTTGGCCTCCCTCTTCAGTAAAGACCCGTGAACTCTCGGCACTGTTCTCGCAGATGGAAATGTTTGCTGACCAGGTGGGACGTCATATCAATAAGCTTGAGGCATTGATGGCGAGACACTGGCCCGAACTGATACAGCAGTTGAAGCTCAAAAGTGCAACTCTTTTGGAACTGTTGGTAGCCTATGGTAGCCCTCAAAAGGTGGCGCAAAAACTTCGCTCTGCAAGGAAACTGATGCGAAAGATAGGCGGCAATTTCCTGGGGCAAGAGAAGATAGAGGAGGTTCTCCGTTCAGCAGAAAATACGGTCGGGCTACCAATGATGGACTGTGAGGAAAAGTGGGTACAAACTCTTGCGATGGAGATCAGAAGAGCACAAAAGGAAGAGGCCAGGACTTGTAGAGAACTCAAAGAAGTCGGCAAAGAGATGGAGACCGTGGCGGGAATGGCTGAGGTGATCGGTGAAAGATCGGCAATTGCAATGGAGTTGAAGTTGGATTCGGCATCGGAGTATGAGAGCCCAAAGAGTTATCTTAAAGCGATGGGATTGAATATGACGATCATCCAAAGCGGGAAGAGACAGGGACAACTTCATATATCGAAGCGAGGGAACTCTTCCGTGAGAAAGTATATCTACTTTGCGGCAATGCGATGGGTGGAAAAAGATCCCTGGGCCAAATCGTGGTATCAGAAAAAAGTCAAAAGGGACGGTGGTAAGGTGAAGATGAAAGCACTGATAGCATTGATGAGAAAGTTAGTGCAAGGGTTGTGGCATGTAGGACAGGGAAGAGAGTTTGATAGCACAAAGTTGTTTGATACTTCAAAACTGACGCCAGCAATCATCACAAAATAACTCCTTTTTTTGCTGAAGACAACGGAAGAAAGCTACATCGCAAAGCTATCACAGGGAGTAAATATAAGAAAATGAGATCTTTGAAAATCGAATAAAAATGGCCTATATCGGTCCATTCAGCAAGGGCCGATAACGATAAGGAGAGAGCTAACGAAACAATAACCCAGTCTGTTCGCAAGGACAGAACAGTTCTTGGAGGGACCTCCGCCTGCAGCAGCAGTACCACGATGAAGTGAGACTCTAGCTGAGTATTGAGGCTCTCCAAGAATTCCTTTCTTGTTCGAAACAAACTCCAATGAAGCTGAGTCGACGCCGTAGCTCTGAGAGAGAAAGCGGACGCCCCATGACAGCTTTGAGTGGACAAGAGACGGAATTCAGTTCTTTTCTTTCTTGCTTTTTTGAGGGCGTTCTCAATCCAAGGCCATTTTCATTTTTGTCAGAATTAAACTCGATTGTTTGTCTGTCAAAATGCTTCGGATTGGTGCGCCTGATATATCTCATAACTTTCTAAGAAAAAGGTCTTGACTTTCTTATGACAGCTGCGGGCGGACTGTGTCATGTTCTGCTTCGGCCGGATTGGTGGGAAGATGTTGGTCTGATATACCAAGCCGATTTTCGCATCGACTCAATCTGTTTCATGTTTGGTAGGAAGTCGAAGCCCTATCATATCAAGGCGAAAGACCCACGACCCCTACCTAGAGTTACCCGGCCAGGTACCAGCAGTAGCAAGCAGTCCGCCCGTCTGCTCTAGCGCTTTGTTCGCCAGACTGTCAGCAGTTCAGTTGAATTCCAATCTCATTATCGCTTTACCCACTCAGATGGAGCCCATGCAATTCTCCCTAAGTGCTTACCTTCTAAAATTCTAAATTTAGTTGTAGTAAAGGTTCCACCCATAAACAATACACGCGTATTATTTTTTACTCCGAAGACTTGGCCTGACAGAATTAACCTGCTATGGCCGATTTTGTCTTTACGGACAGCAGCCTCAATAACAGCGCTCAAAGCTGCTTTAGAAACAGCAACCAGCACTACTCTTTGGCCAGAGACATATAGCCGCCGATGAAAAATGTTTGAGCTACTTCTTTTTTGAGTGGGGTTAGTCTTTGAGTTGAACGATTGACTGGTTCGTTTCTGTACTCTTCTAGAAGCAACATTAGTATTTGAATCTTGTGAAGGATTTTTATCCGAGAGGATTCCAATCACAGTAAGAACGACAAAACAAACTCCAGCAATAGCAGCTTGTTTGGGAGTAATATTTAGGAGTTTTTTCTGTTGTTTTTCCAATGGCAGATTAAGTAGAGACGAAAATTTCGCCTTAAGAGCATCAGCTTCTTTGCCAAAGACCATGAAGTCAACAACATAAAATGTCTCGGGTAACCGAAGTATTAATTTCCTTCCTTTATGCTCAAGTGAATTCACTTGGGATAGGTCACAGATATCTTTTGTGAAAATTAGTCCCTTTAAGGATAATTGGGTTTGTGAGATCAAGATTTTACCATTTTCAGTTTTCAGCAATTTTCCTTCTTGGGCAATAGAGACCTTGGTGCCCTGTAATTCTGTTAGCACCTCTGGTGCAAATGTAGAATTATCGAATTGATTGATAGACTGAGATGTATTGAGAGGAAATCCGCAATTTGGACAACTGGCAGCTTGATCTGAAACTTGCTTGGTACACTCAGGGCAATTAATGAGGGCCATAATATATTCTCCAAATTTGTATGAACTTTAAATAAATCTAGCACAAGAAGTTGATGCATACAATGGTCATCAAAAGCCATTTCAAGTGCAATGAAGTTGAATGACAGCTGGCGAACGACCAAGCTGTGCGGCGCAAACGAAGCGCAGCGTAGTTTGCGTCCGAACGAGCGCTTTGTTATGTGTTTTCCTTAACGCGTTCATACTTCAAATTCAAATAATTCCCAAACAACATGATTGATGCGCCAAGAAACAATAAACCTTCTATTGCCTCATTATAGAAATAAAGGCCAACCAACATTATGAGCGGAAGGCGGAAGAAATCCATTGGAACTACCACCATGGCATCTGCGTATGAAAGTGCCTTTGACATTCCATAATGAGCTGACAATGCAGTAACACCAACAATCAATAACCAGAACCACATTATGCCAACAGGCATTACCCAACTACTCAAGGCAAACAATAATCCTACAGGGAGTTGTATAAGACACATATAGAATAGAACGGATAGCGGTGAATCATGCTGAACAATTGAACGGGTTAACGTGTGAGCTAATCCGTATGCCATTGCGCCAAGAATAACCACGATTGCCGCCGGATGTATGATTTCAGTTGTTGGCCTGAGAATTAATAAAACACCCAATAGGCCGAAAGCGATTGAAATTATTCTTATTTTTGTTATTGATTCATTTAACAATATTGTTGCCGCTATTGCGGACCATATTGGCACTGTGAATTCAAGTGCGAATACTTCAGCTAAAGGAATAAATGCAATGCCATAAAACCAGCTATACTGACCTATAAAATGCGAGGTATTTCTTGCTATGTGCTTTTTAATGCTCGTTGATTTGATGCTTTTAATGCCAATGACAGAAACAATAACTGACAAAATAAGTAAACCTATTAGACTACGGAAAAACAGTATTTGCGCCGTACCAATATTTTTAACTAATTCTTTACCAGCAACTGCCATTAGAGCGAAAGACACAAGTGCAACTAGCATCCATAAAAATGCTTTGATGATCGGTGATTGGCTGGTGGTCAAATTTGCGCGCCTATTCTTTTGCACATAACTACTTATTCACCTTGCCAAGAGTTGGACTAACCTCAAAAGGCAGTGAGGGACAGAAATGTCTACATCTGTACATTTCTGTCCGAATTTTGAACATGGTGTGTCCAACGATTGGATGCAAAATGTCCACATGTGCACATTTTTGAAGTGTGGGATATCCAACAACGGTTGTCAAGGAAAATTTTTTCCACGGGAAAGGTGCCATTTAACCGCTACATGTATACATTAACCGCCAGATGTAGACATTTTCGATCTGCTGGAAGAGCCAGAAAAAATGTCTACATGTGAACATTTTTGAGATCGGGCAACCTGGTATTCTCATGCTTTAAGGGAGACATCGCCGGTGGAGGGACCAGCCTTTTAACCGCTACATGTATACATTAACCGCTAGATGTGCACATGTTTAGGGGGAAAAAAATGTCTACATGTGCACATTTTCGACCCGGGGATCTTCAGTAGGCTCAACGCTTCGACTTTGCTCCAAGGCAACCCCCATACTTTCGCCCCGAGAATCTTCCAGTAGGTCCAACTCTTCGGCTTTGGCCCAGGGCAATCCCCAAACATCTTGCCTGTAAGCCACGAGGTTGCTCCACAGCAACCCTTCCTTTGTGAGCTGGCATGTTCTTTCGCAAAGTTCGCACCAACGACAGTCCGTTTCTTTTGCAAGCTGATATGGAGGTGTTGTTATGAAAGCCGATTTTCAAGAAGTGATCGACCAAACTCGTCGTGTGTTGCGTCGGAAACATATGGCGCGTAAAACAGAGAAGAGCTACCTTCCATGGCTCAAACGGTTTATGAACCATTACCCTGAATCCAGTGCCAACGATTGGAATCGGGAATATGTCCAGGATCTTCTCACATACCTTGCCGTTGACCGGCGTGTGAGTGCACCGACCCAGAACCAAGCATTTTCGGATCTTTTGTTTTTGTTTCGGGAGGTTCGGGGGGGGGAGGCTTTGTTTTTCGGGATTACAGGGCGAGACAATATTTGGTTGTGCCGAGGGTTTGGCAGGTTGTACCCGCTGGGTTACGGGGCGAGACAGTATTTGGTTGTGCCGAGGGTTTGGCAGGTTGTACCCGCTGGGCAGGTTTGGCCGGGTTGGTTGCAGGAGACAATACAGATCTTTGCGTTGCAAGCGACTAAGTTGCCTGTACAGGTTGGGGTAAAAGATTTGCCTGTGCTGTCTTTAAAGGTGGGGCACTTGTTGTCATTGGTACAATCTCTAGAACAGTATCCTTTGGCAGCTCCGGAAGATTGCAAGCAGAACATACCTTTCTTGCATCCATCGGTAGAAGCTGGAGTTTTACAAATGGCACCAAAGTCCTTGGGGCCTGCGAGTGGTGTCGCGGTGCAAATCTTGGAGCAGGTATTCGAAGAGTTCGTCGTGTTTTGGCAGTGTGGAAGCTCTTTGGGACAGGTTTGACCTGTTCCACCACAGGGGAAGACACACCGTTTGAAGGCTCTTGTACCTGTTCCATAGGACTCACATTTTGCGGTGAGGGTTTTGCCTGTGGCGTCTTTTGCTGAACCACATGTTGTGCTGGTGCAATCGTTGGAGCAGAAGCCATTTTCACCATTGGTTAAGAAGCAGGTTGTTCCTGCTTTGCAGCCTTTGGTAGAGACAGGGTTGCTACAAGCTTCAGCATAAGCTTTTGGCCCTGTCGCCGGTTGCGGCCAGCAAACTAAGCCTGTGGCACCCTGCAATGGATTCTTTTGACACTTGTAGTTGCTGAAGGCACACTCTGAGTCTTTGGTACAGGTCAGGTCAAAGCACATTCCACCACCATCGGTGAAGATCTTCCAACAGGTGAGGTTGCTATTGTGCGAACACTGGCCTGCTTTTGTTGGATCACAACGAAGCTGACAGCGTGCGATGCTTCCCGGAAAGGTGACGCAAATTAAGCCTTTTACGGAGGAGTCACAGACGGTGGGAGTTCCGAGGGTGGTTCCTTGTGCATCACAAGCCTGACCTTCTTTGGCAGTCGCAGCTTTGACACACTTACCTGTTTTTTCAAGACAAACCAGGCTGAGCTTTGGGTCACACAAGTATCGAGGCTCCTTGGTGTCGTTTGCTTTGTTGCAAGTTTCGCCCACTTTTTTGCGGTAGAGATACTCTGTGCACTTGTTGGCTTTGTTACAGTAGAGCGGTGGAGTTCCACTGCTATCACAGAATGCTTGGCCTGTGGTAGTCCATGTGGGGGCTCCACAACTGTCGTTCTTTTTGTTGAGCTTCAGACACACTCGAATGGGCTGGTTGGTCGTGCTGTTGGTTCCAACGGTGAGGCAGCTTGTGCGTCCGTCAACAGTATTTCCAGCACAGGCTGTGGGAACCGTTCCACAGTCTTGGAAGCAAACCGATTTGTTACCAGGGATACCCAGACATTGATAGCCAGAGGGGCATCTTCTGGTTGTTGTACAAGCAGAGCCGGCAGGAGAGACACAGGTATTGTTCACACAGATTAATCCTGCAGTACAATTTGCGTTGGAGGTGCAGGCTGTTTTCTTGGTGCACCTGCCATTGGTACAGTTCTGGCCGGATGGACAGTCGCTGTTTGAAGAGCACTGGACACATTTACCCGCAACACATTTTTCTCCGGACTGACAGGCAGGGTTGCATTGAATGGTGTTGGGGACACACTTGCCTGCGCTACATTTCTCGCTGGCGGCACAGTCGCCATTGCTCGTACATTGAACGCACTGATTGTTCACACATTTCTCACCAGAACGACAGGCTGGATTACAACCCGTTGGCTTCTTTTTGCATTGGGAGGTTGCGGTGTCGCAAGTTTCATCAGCGGCGCAATCAGAGTTCTGTGTGCATCCTTTGGGAACACATTGATTGTTGACACATTTTTGATTGGATGGGCAGGCCGGTGTACAGCCTCCTACTGGTTTGGGATCACACTTACCTGTGGTGGCGTTACAAACTTCAGTGGCTTTGCATTCCTCGTTTTTCGTACACTGGACACACTTACTATTGACACATCTCTCACCTACCTTACAGGCAGGGTTACAAGCTGGCTTTGCAACGCATTTGTTGGAGGTACAGGTCTCTCCTGTTTTGCAGTCGGTGTCGGAGGCACATTGGACACACTGGTTCTGGAAGCACTTGTCTGTGCCTGTGCAGGGGGGGTTACAGCCTCCAACCGGAGGGACACACTTGTTTGCTGTGCATTTCTCTCCTGTTTTGCAGTCGGTATCTGCGGCACATTGGACACATTTGTTGCCTACACACTTTTCGCCGGTTGCACACAGTGGGCTACAGCCTCCAGTGGTTTTCTTTGTACAAGAGCCACTGATACAGTTTTCAGTGGCTGCACAATCCGTGTCGTCTTTGCAACTGACACATTGACCGCCGACACACTTTTGTGTGCCTGTACATTTTGGAGTACAGCCGCCAGATACGGTCTTGACGACACACTTTTTTCCTTCCGGTTTGATGGAACAGATGTAGTTTGAACCCTTTGATTTTTTGCAATCCCCTGTGGACTGACACTCATCTTTGGAGCCACTACAGGCCAGGATAAAGCCACTGCTAAGGAGCAGTAACAGAGACCATTTGCAACACAGTCGAAACACAGTATTCATCAAGAAACTCCTACGATATATACGATAACACAAACAAAGTGATAAGAATGGAGACCTGCTTTTCCATACGAAAAACGGCGAGGGATATCATGTTCAAATATCAGAGTTTATCTTGTATTGTCAAGGGTTACATCAGGAAGAATCGGAGGAAAGCAGGGCAGGTCGCTGACTTCTCAAGTCATGGTCACATTTCAGTGTCTGGACCACGCAGATTGCTATCAAATAGAGCAGAGATGGGGTTTTCTTGGGGATTTACCTCGATAAGGGTGGTTGTGTCGATAAGTCAGGATTCTTCCGTTTCGTGTTGGACAAGTAGTAGATAGCCTAGGAAGATGAGGAAGAAGAGCAGGAAGATGGGGAAAGCGCCGCTCGTGATGGAGCCTGCACAGTTGCATCCCACGGCCTTGGGCGTGGTGGAAGATCCTTGGTCCGGAAGAGGCCAGGTGAGTGCTTTGTCTTCTTTTGTGTTCGGAGTTCCTGGTTCCGGTGGTAGACTGCCATCATACGTGGGAGGACTCCATGCGATGCCATCCGGTGGTACGATGTATTCTTGTGTTGGTGCTCTTCCATAGGGTTGACGGTAACAATCTCCATAGGGTGGCAGACAAATCTGTTGTTTCGGGCATTGGACTCCGATGCATGGATCTGCTTTGCATGAATCTCCGATGCATACCTGTCCGTTGGGGCAAGAGATCGTCTGGCAAGGATCTTTGTAGCATTTCCCTCGTGAGCAAATACCACCGGGAGGGCAGAGGACATCGGCACATGGGTCTTTTTCACAGGAACCATTCTTACAAGACCTTCCTAGGCCGCACTTTACTTTGGCGCAACTGGTGACACATTTGCCATTCTTGCATGCTTGATTGGCGTCGCAACCTGCATTCTTGCACGGGTCAGGGATGCACTTGTCGTCCTTGCAGATCTGCCCATCAGAGCACTTGAACGGGGTGGCAAAGCATGTCTTTTTTTGGCAGGACCCGCTCACACAAAATGTTCCATTTTTGCATACAACCCCTGCACAGGGATCGACGCATCGACCGTTGCGACAGACTTGTTTGTTCTTGGTGCACTCTTTGACGAGAGTCTTGCAATCTCCTGTGCCAACACAAACATCGTTGCCCTTAATGTTCTTGCATGTTGTCCCTGTGGGACAGTTCGGTTTGCAAGTTGTTACACAAGCTCCACCAACACAGACCAGAGTATCTTTGCATGTTGCGGCTTCGTCTGTTTGGCCGTCACAGTCGTCATCTCGACCGTTACAGGTTTCCTCACCAGGTTGTGGAGCAGTGCATGTTCTCCATTGGCCACCGGAACAAACATGGACACCTTTGCCGCAGGCATTTTTGCATGACTTTAGCAAGGGTTGGTTCGATCCGGGGATATTGTCGATGATGCCGTCGCAATCATCGTCTGCACCATTGCACGTTTCAGTGCCTACAGAGTCGTATTCCACAGTCAGGTCGGTAACGGCAGGTGTTACATTGCGATCGAAGGTTCTCAGCTTCACTTCGATCTCGATCCAGGGGTTGTTGGTAAGTTTGGGGTCGATGCCGCTGCGAAGTGGTGGCGACCATTTGGACGTTTCCAGAGCGGAGCGTGTGGGAGCTGTTCGGGCGCGAATGATAATAGAGCTGCCATGAGGGGTTCTGCCGTTCCAGTAGATCTTTTTCCACTTGGCAACACAGGGTGAGGAGTGAACGGCTCGCCACGTGCCTTGTGTACTTCGAGCCACGCGCTGGAATTGAAAGCCAGTCATGTCGGAATAGGTGTAGGGGCCGAGACCGTGAGTGGAGTATGTGCCAACGGTCTTCATTGTTTTGGTGTTCACTTTGGTTGCGGTATTGTCTGTGCGTGAGATCACCCAGATGAAGTTGTTGGCATCGACTGCCAATCCAACACATGTGCCACCAATTCTTCTCGTATACCCCAACACCTTACCGGAGCTGTTGAGTTTAAACAGCAGCGGTTTGTTGGAGCAAACCACCCAGATATTTTCCTGACCATCAACAGCGACACCTCTCGCATGGGTACAGCCCTGACCCAGCTTGATACACCCGAGATTTTTGCCACGGTTGCTGAAGCGGTAGACACAGCCCTTTTCGTAATGTGCAACCCATATCTGACCTTTGGCATCTGTGGCGATGCCGTATCCTTGTTTGGCGGGATAGACTCCGAGGATCTGTCCTTTGCCACTTAGCTTCGTAATGGTTTGTTGGCGGCAACGGTTGACCACCCAGATGTTTCCGTGAATGTCGGTTGTGGCACCATAAGCACAGGGGACAGGTAAGGTCTTGAGTATCTTGCCCGAAGAGCCATCCAGTTGGACCATGGTATTGCTGGCCCAGTTTCCTACCCAAATGTTGCCTGTGAGGTCAACAGTGATGGCTCGCGGTACTCCCCCCGTTACGACCTCTTTGAGTATCTTGCCTGCTTTGCTCACCAGGATGACTTTGTTGCTGCGTCGCAACCCGACCCAGACATTGCCATTCACATCAACCGTTGTTCTTGATGGGTCTCCATCAATGGCAGCGCTCTGAAGGGAGATACTCCAAAGTTTCTTTCCCGTTTGGGTGTCGATTTGTGTCAAAGTGTTGGAGGCGGAGTTCGGGACATAGAGATAAGGAGTTGCAAAGATCTTGACAGGCTGTGAGAGGTCCAACTGGATCTGTCCGGGCACTTTGGAAGATGTGACACGGGTTTGTTTGTAGCCGCTTTTCCAGTCGGGCTGGTCAGTCCAGACTTTTCTTCGTCCACCGCCAAACGTCACACCGGTCTGAGCCGAGGCAATTGACCACAGCACCATGATGAGAATCCACAATGCCATGATGAAAATCAAACAAGAGGTTCGCAGCAGTCTGCGCACATTGGATGGATAGGGGTACAGAGGATGGACACCCATTGTGAAATTGATCCTCGAACTTATAAACGGAATGATGATGCTTATGGTGTGCTGTCCCAATGGTTTCTTAGAGAGCGGGCAAGCCCTCAACTCTTCTCTTTCAGGACGGAACAAAACCCTCATTACTTAAGGTAGCGTATGATGTCTGGCCCAGTGTGTCAAGTTGAGATTCATGTCAGGCCCTCGACGCAAAAGAGAAATTCTCTTATAGTCTCTCCATTGGATTTGGTTTCGAGTTATCCAGGTTACGCAAGGAGCAACAGTGATGGTTCTCAAACGATTCTACGGCATAGAGTCTCTTCCATCGGGTACGATCTTTTTGGGGTTCTTCTTCCTTTTGTCTTTTGCTGAAGTGGTTTGGGCCGCACCTCAAACCAAAACTTGGACGGATACTCCGGATTGGGCTGCACTGACAAGTCAAAAAAATGTGACTTGGACGGCAGTGAATGGCCAGATCCAATTGATCAAAAATCCTCCGAAAGTGGCACAAACTCCTTTTATCTACATCCCGAACTCCAACTCCAATACTGTGACGCAGCTCGACACCAAAACAGGAAAGATCAACTGGACCTTTAAGCTCGACTCCATTCGCAGAAAGAGTAATCCATCTCGGACCACTGTGGATGCCAACGGTCATGTGTGGGTGGGATTGCGCGGTGGTACTGAGATTGTCTGGATCTCGATGCAAGGCAAGCTCAAAAAAGTGATCAAGATAGGCAGCATTCCCCGAGCGATTACTGTTGACCTCGACGGCAATGTTTGGGCAGGGGCTTGGAAGTCGAATACCATGACCAAAATTGACGGCAAAACCGGTGACATCCTTCTGACTGTCCGAAATGTGCCCTGTCCTTACGGTGCTGTTGCTGATATCAAAAATAACATCTGGGTGGTCAATAACTGCAAGTGGGACAACTCCAATACGCTGACCAAGCTCAACTCTGCTGGCAAGGTCTTGGGTCGGTATCCTGCACCTGGTGCCTATGGCATTGCCACAGACGCCAATGGTCAAGTGTGGTCAGCGAACTGGCCAGGGAGTTGTTTGCTGCGGTTTTCAAATTCGGGATCTAGCCTGGGCTGTATTCCCCTGGGTGCTCGCCCACGTGGTGTTGCTGTGGATGGCAATGGTCATGTCTGGGTGCCTTGCTCGCATATTGGAAAAAGGGAAACCAAAATGGTGGTGAGGCTCAGCTCCACCGGAAAAACGGTCGGGCGTTATACCGATGTGGGGAGGCACTCGATCGGTGTGGCCGTCGATGCAG
>JALTMC010000343.1:0-3598 GCA_027005175.1 Myxococcales bacterium | reverse complement strand
TTCTACGGGAGGGAGTGGCCCTTATACCTATTCCGACATGACCGGCTTTGCTTTTCAATCACTCTCGAAGTCTGCACAGGGCTTTTGGCGGGCGGCGCACAGCTCAAAGTGTATCTCCAAATGGACGAAGATCAGTTGGAAAGGTGGCAATCCTCCTGGCACATCCACTTCCGTACGTGTCCGAACTGCGCCTACAAAATCGGGCCTCAAACAGGCCAAATGGAGTGCTCCTGTTGCCAATGGAGGGGCTCCCAAGGCACCGAACAATCCGTGGATCGAAGTGGAGGTCTCGTTTCGTACCTTTGATGCGCAAGTGACCCCCTTTGTGACAGAGGTTACATTGCTGTCTGTGCCTGCTGGTACTGAAGTTTGTAACGGCATCGACGACGATTGTGATGGTCGCGTGGATAACATCCCAGGGACAGACAAGCCGATCACCCGTCCTTGCTCTACCAAGTGTGGGAAAGGCACAGGGCCTTGTATCGCTGGCGACTGGTCTTTGTGTTCTGCTCCCTATCCATCTCCCGAAGTTTGCAATGGTATCGATGACGACTGTGACGGCCAAATAGACAGTGGAGCGAGCTGCTTAGGGAGCGGTGTTTGCCACAATGGTGGCTGTGCTCGTAAGTGTCTGACCGAATGTCCAAATGGCCAGTTGTGTAAGACTGTGGGAAATCAAAAACTTTGTATTGGAAAGCAGCCGTGCAAAGACATTGAAGCAAAGTGCAAGGCAGAAGGAAAGGTCTGTCGCAATGGCGTCTGTCTGGATGCCTGCTCAGGTATTAAATGCCCACAAGATTACGTATGTGCCAACGGGAAATGCCTTAAAAATGATTGTTATAGTCCTGGAAATCAATGTGCAGCAGGGAAAGTGTGTCGTAATGGTAAGTGTGAAACCAACCCATGTGCTGGTGTGAAATGTCCAGGTGATCAGTTCTGTAAAAATGGAAACTGCGAGAAAACATGTGCAGGCGTGAGCTGTCCTCATGGCCAATTCTGTCGCAAAGGTGCCTGTATTGGAAATCCTTGTGCCGGAATCCAATGCAAATCAGGTCAAACCTGTGCGAACGGACAGTGTCAGCAAGATCCTTGTTCCGCAAAAACTTGCCGTGTCGGTCAGGTTTGTGTTCTAGGGCGTTGTGTAGACAATCCATGCTCTGTCTCAAAGTGCCCTGTGGGTCAGGTCTGTCGTTTGCCTAGCGGTGATTGCTACGGTCCTAACCAGGATCCAAACAACAATGGTGTCAAACCTGTGGATGAGTTCGCTCAGCCTGATGGTCCTTCGGTTCCCGGCCTTGGGGCTGATGGCGGTGGAAATCCTACGTCTGGTGGTGATAAAGATGGTGGTCAAAATGGAACGACCAACAATCCGAGAGGGCGTCGTTCGGGTGGAGCTTGCTTGTGTACCGCTTCTTCCAGCTCTCTCAACCACTCCTCCTGGTTTCTCTGGGGTTTTGTGTTCTTTTTCCTTCTTGGACTTCGTCGCAAGTATTAGATCTTGATGAATTATCCTTCCTATTCCAGCAGCAGACCTGCTCTGTCTGTTCTTTCTCTTTTTGGGTGGGTGGCTCTCCTTCTTTTCTTTCACTTGCCTCTCTCTCGTGTTGGGCTGGCCGCCTCAAAACGCAAAAAACAAGTCCGTGCCAACATTCAACGTGACCAGCGTCGAGGGGACATTAGTTTTCGCTTCTCGGTAGGTCCTCAGATCTATCAAATGACGACGGCTAGTGGTGAGCTTCTCTCCACAACCATTGGAGAGAGAGCCTTCTCCTTGAATCTGATTCCTGAATACACCTACCACTTCCTCGATAGAACCTCCTTCTTTGTTAGCTTGCCTCTCGAAATCGATGTTGACATCGTTGTTGGGGCCACCGTCGGATTGGGCTTGGGGGTCGGCCTTCGTCAGCACTTGACCTCTTTCTTCTTTCTCGATGCTCAGATCTTGCTGTCCTTTATTCGGCGCTCTCTCTTTCGTCTGGAGTTTGGTGGATTCGCAATAGGCTTGGGCTTGTCGATCCCTATGGGAGAACGCTTTCGTTTGCTCGTGACAGCTCAAACCCCTTTCAACTTTGTCGATGGGTTCTTCTTGAGCATCCAAGGCTATCTCGGTTTCGAAACCTTCTTCTAACTCAGATTCTTCATGCATTTCGACATGGGAATCGATGGCAAGCTACATGCATGGGAATGGATTCCTATGTGTTGGGCACATTCGAACGAAATTGGATATTTTGCTGCAAACGAAATCGGATATTTTGCTGCAAACGAAATCGGATATTTTGCTGCAAACGATGAACGACATGAAGAGCCTGTATCTCTCTGCGAAACTTCTTGATACTTTGGCCGATACTCTGCCTGTAGGTAAGTCTCAGCAAGTCATGTTCACCGAACAGGTCGTAGCTGACGAGCTCATTGATTCTTCAGACCGAACCGGGATAACGTCCGCTTGCGCTGGCTTAGGTCGTTTGAATGATGTGCATAAACAGTTGTTTATGGTGGATTGTGACGCGCTGGAACAAAGTATTGTTGATACTTTTGGAGTGAATCTGCATACTGTGGTGTGTGGGTGTCTTTGTGCTGGCCCAGGATGGGTTGGGCAAACAAGAGCCAGGCTTGTTTGTTTTTGTATGTTTCTGTTGGGGGGCTTGCGATGAAGAATCAGTTGCATCAACTAAAAACCAAACTATCCATTTGGGGAGTCAAAACCAAACTATCCATTTGGGGAGTCTCTGCCTTGCTGGGTGCTATCCTTTTCTTGGGATGGAATGCACAGGTGCAGGCGCAGACTTCGTGTGAAAAGTCGAACGTCTTCTTGCTGCTTGATGTCTCTTGCAGTATGAGGGGGACAAAACATACATCTGTGCGGACAGCTATCCGAAATTTAACAAGTGGATTTCGAAACAAGCTGCGATTTGGCCTGTCTACCTTTGGTTCAACGTATCGTCTTAAGGTGGGGATCTCAAACTCGGCTTGGTCTACGATCTACAACTCTGTGAATGGTTATCCTTCCAATGAAGGATACACCCGAATGGGGACGGGAATTCGTTCTGCGGGGAGCTATCTCTGGGGACTCAAACGCTCTGAACCTTCTTCCACAAAAAATCGACCTTATTATCTCGTTTTGATCACAGACGGTTATCCCAATGGGGAGTCGTACAATCCCACCACAGAGGCTGCGAGATTATGGAATAGTTATCGGATCAAGACCTTTGTGATCGGGGTGCAGTTTAATGCTAGTGTGTTGAATGCTATTGCAAGGGTAGGGCAGACGGGTCGTGCTTACAATGCCAACAGCCTGTCTTCTCTGAATACGGCCTTCAACGCTATCGCCAACACAGCCTCCAAAGAGATCTGCGACAACCTTGATAACAACTGCAATGGTCGGATCGATGAAGGTTTGAGTCGATCCTGCAATTCTGCTTGTGGCCCAGGACGACAATCCTGCTCTAGAGGCTCTTGGGGGGTTTGTACTCCCAACAGTCTACCTGCTGAAAGATGCAATGGCCGCGACGACAACTGCAATGGACGAATTGATGAAAATTGGTCTTCCCAACTGAGGAGATCCTGTACCGTAAGTACTGGTATCTGTAGGAATACAGGT
>JALTMC010000342.1:2185-5418 GCA_027005175.1 Myxococcales bacterium | reverse complement strand
GAGGCACTTGCGGCTCTAGTATGAACGAACCCTGTTATTGTATTGACGCAAGTTGCAGCTTCTATTAACCTCCACAAACCTCCTGCCACAAGTAGGATTGGGTATCGTTGACCTGTATCTCTCACACTCCATTCATTCAAAATGAGTTACTGCATGATAAAACAAGCGATTGTTCTGATGTTCTGTTCCCTTGTAGGGGTCGGCTGTGGATGCACAAAGACGTCCTCCCCCACAGGCAAAACTCCAAAACTAGCGAAGCCTCAGCATGTATTGGCACAGGTGGGCACGTCTGTGATCACAAAGGAAGAGTTCATCCAAACCTACCAACAGTATGGCGCGGGGCAAACACCTCGCCACTTTCTGCAAGGTATGATTCGCGAACGTATGATGCTATTGGAGGCCAAGAAGCGGCAACTCCAATACACTCCCGTCGTCTTGCACACGGTGCGTCAGGGCCTTGTTCGAACCCTGTTGCATCGTGACTTTGAGCAATGGTTCACTCCCAACAGCATCGAGAGTCTTATCGTCCGTAAGTATTATAATGAGCACATTCGGAAATTTTACAGGCCAACGATGGCCAAAGTGGTGCATGTCCTGGTGCGAGAACCTGTTTCTCCACGTCAGCGAAGAGGTTTGTCAGACGCAGAGAAGAAAGCCTTGGGTCCAGCCAAGAGAAAGGTATTGAAACTTGGAAAAGAACTCAATCGCCTGATGCAACAAGCGAATCCGAAGAGTGCCAAAGAGTTCCTTGCCGTCGCAGAAAAATTCAAGCGGAGAATCAATACAGCACACCCGCAACTACAGGCCTGGTATAAAGGGTTTGCACAAGTGATGAAGAGATATGAGAGTCGTTCTACCCCGATGCTGACGAAAGCACTCAAGTGGAAAAGTCAACAGTTACGGCATCTCATCTTTTGTACCTCTTGTAGATTTCTCCGAGTAAACTTGATCCTAGCTCGACTCAGGAAGTGGAAGAAGCGTTACAAGGAAAAAGTGCCTGTTGTTGTTCAAAGACAGCTACTTGACATATTAAAAAAGAGCTGTGATGCACCTCGTAGGCTTGTTGTTGTGGAGAAACTCCCCTTCTTTCCAGAGGTCCCCACAAGAGGCTGGCCCTCTATGGTGGATGCCTTTTCAAAGGCAACATTTTCGATCAAGGATGGAACGTATACCAAAGAGCTTGTCAAGACATCCTTTGGATATCATTTAATCTTTCGAATCAAGACAAGCAAGCTCAGACATATCCCTCTGTTGAGGGCAGCTCCCAAAATAAGAAGGGGGTTGTTTCAGGCCATGAGACCCAGGAAGTACAAGCAGTGGCTACAGCTCATATACAAGAAGTACAAGCCGGTGGGTTATCTGAGGCGATTGCGCCCCAAGCGGCGCAAATAGACCAGAAAGCACAACAACCCAAACCAGAAGAGCAAAGTCACGGGTCCTCCCTCATGGTGACAACCACAGTTCCCCGGCTCATACCGACGGGCACCACTGTCGGGAGTGGTGTTCGGCTTTCCACCTTTTTTATCTGCCAAGCTCGGCTGCTCCCCTCCCCTCGGATCACTGTCCCCTGTCGGTGTGCCTCCAGACGAATCCTGAACACTCGCATCAGCAGATGTTGATGGATTCTCTCCACCTGGATTCTCTCCCCCTGGACTCTCTCCACCCGAATTCTCTCCCCCCGGATTCGCGGGTTCACCGACACACTGATCTTTAACACAAGTTTGCCCTTTGGGGCAGGTGATATTGAAACATGGATCATGTCGGCATTGACCATTGATGCACTGCCGCCCTTTCGGACACTGAATGCCATCACAAGGATCGGCCAGACACTTCCCTTTTTCGCATCGCTCGCCCTGCTTGCACGACACACCACTGCAAGGATCTTGTGGTTTTTTTTCACACTTCCCATCAACACAAGACTCATCGCTCGCGCACTTCACACCCGCACAGGAGCCGACACACGTCCCATTGCGACAGAATTGATTGCCTTTGCACGACACACCATCGCATGGATCGCTCTCACACTTACCGTCCACACAGCGCTGATTCTTGGGACAACCCTTTCGATAGCAGTTGTCTTCCACACACTTCCCTTTTTCACAAACCTGCTTCTTGGGACATGACACGGTGAAACAGGGATCGATACAGCGACCACTCACACATATTGTACCGTTTTTGCATGTCACAGATTTACAGGGGTCCGAAGTGCTGGTGCAGATATTGTTCAAACAGCGAAATCCTTTGGGACACTCACCATTGCGGCAGACTTGCTGGCACGATCCATTTTGACAAAGCATGGAAGCAGGACACAAGCCCTTCCCATTGTCGATCTTCCCGTCACAGTCATTGTCTTTGCTGTCACAGATCTCTTTTCCGGGTTGGGGCGCATTGCACAGCGACCATCGACCTAGATTACAGACCTGCCGACCTTCCCCACATGATGTTCGACACCGCTTTGCAAGCTTGTCATCGATGGCACCATTACAGTCGTTATCTTTGCCATCACAGATCTCGGTTTCTGGACGTGGACCAGAACACCCACTCCACTTGCCACCTTTGCAGGTGGCAGTCCCCTCACCACAGTCCCCCAAACATCGACGAGGCTTCAGATCTTCATCCGTTTTTCCATCACAATCATTGTCTTGACCATCACAGACTTCACCCACAGGACTCTTGGCACTACAAAACACCCATTTCCCCCGTACACAAGTCTCTTTTCCTTTCCCGCAAGCTGTCGAACAAACGCGCTCAAGACCATCATCGACCTGACCATTGCAGTCATCATCTGTGCCATTGCAAGTTTCCTGGCGGGGTTTCACTGCAGTACAGGCAACCCATTGGCCTGCACGACAGCTTTGTGTTCCTGTTCCACACTTGGTAGAACAAGACTTTATCAAGCCATCATCGATCTTGGCATTGCAATCGTTGTCCTTACCATCACAGACCTCGGGTCGAGGAGCCTTCGGGGGAACAGAGCATATCACACCTGACTTGTCCGACTCACAAACCCACTTTCCCTGATTTTTACAGCTACCCACACCCACTTCACAAGCTTTCCCAATGTTGGGCCAAGTGTCATCAACAATCCCATCGCAATTGTTGTCCAACCCATCACAGATTTCCGTTTGCGGCTTGCCCGGTTTGGCAGAACAAGTGGTCTTGGAACGATTCGACTTGTCGCAAACACGCACACCTGAGGCTGCACAGATACCTTTCCCCACCGTACATTTGGC
>JALTMC010000342.1:0-2175 GCA_027005175.1 Myxococcales bacterium | reverse complement strand
CATTTGGCTCCAAGATCTGTGAAGTTCTCATCGATCTTGCCATTGCAGTTGTTGTCGAGACCATCGCAGATCTCTGTTTTGGGTGAACCCGGTTTGGCCGAACAGACGGTGCCATTCTTGCTGCGATTGCATATTTTCTTTCCGGAATTAGCACAAAGCCCAACCCCCACAGAGCACACGCTCCCCAAATCTTTGTAATTTTCGTCGACAAAACCATCACAGTTGTTGTCAACCCCATCACAGATCTCGGGAAAGTAGTCATAGTTGAGGGTAGCATCCGTAACAATGGAGGTATAACGGGCATCGTTTGTCTCCATCAAAAACTCAAGTTGAATCCAACGATTGGGAGCCACGTTTGGATTTTGGCCCGAACGTACGTAAGCTCCCCAAGAGGCTGATGCGAGGCCAGCCTGCGTTGAGGCTGTTCGGGCTCGAACTTTAACAGAGGTCCCACTTGGAGTTGAACCGGACCAACTGATCTTTGAAAAAGAAGCTTTGCACTTGGCGTTATGAGAGATCTGATATGTACCTTTGGCGGGGCGGGTTTGGATCGAAAAGCCAGTCATATCGGAATAAGTATAGGGTCCCGATCTTGCCGGAGAAGAGCAAGCCTTGCAGCCTGTGTTCGCACAAGGTCGAATCCCTGTGACATCACAGATCGGATACGACGCAACCATGGTTCCGTCAGAAACTCGCAATTTATAAGCACGTCCTTCACTGTAGGAATTGGCCCAAACATACCCTTTGGAGTCGATCGCCACACCGATAGTGTGAAGTCCAACATTCTTGTACTGGTCAACCCGGCCCGTTTTAGGGTCTACTCGCACAAGATGACGCGTCACAGAGCCGCCCGAGCTATGAGAACAAGCAACCCAGGCACGGTTTTTTGCATCGATTCCAACACCACGACCTTTTGCACCGAGAGGATAACGTTTGATCGCGAAAGTCCGAGCATTGATGCGATACACAACTTTGCCTTCGTAGCTCGCGACCCAAACATTCCCGACACGATCCCCAGCGAGACCATAGCCACCATACGCTGAAACATACTTGAGAATCTGGCCCGCCGGTGAGATCTTTGCGACATGCCCCTTGCAACGATTCATGGTCCAGATATTTCCGTCGGAATCGGTTGTTGCGCCGTACGTACAAAGTTGAGAGCTTCGAACAGTCAATACCGCCTTGAGCGTAGTCTTTGAGATCTTCACAATGCTTTGAGCATAGTAACCACCGGCCCAAATATTACCCTGTTTATCAATGGTCACAGCACGAGGACCTTTTCCGATGTTCACTGCAGTCAGGAATTTCCCTGCCGCCGATATCGCGACCACATGATTGCCGCTCCGCAAGCCAACCCATACGTTTCCTTTGGAGTCGACAGTCGTTCGTGAAGGACTCCCCCCCAGTTTGAGAGCCGCTAGATTAAAAGTCCACAAGATCAGACCATTGGTCGTATCCATCTTGGTGATGGTATTTAAGGAAGAGTTGGGAATGTAAATAAAGGGGGTCTCAACAACAGAGTTGGGATCAAAGACAATCTCCAACTGTCCGGGTTTTTTGGTCCAAGTTACATTCTTGGCTTTTCCCTTCGACCAGTCCGCTTGGGAATCCCACTTCACCGACTTTGCTTCCACTCCCCCCACCCCAACGATCCAGAAACAGCACACTCCCAAAGCCAGACCCTTTAGCAGTTCCCCATACCAGCTTCTCATATCGTGACCCTCACTCTATCAAAAATCATAGAAACCATCGCAAACAAAACACGTTGGTTCACAGTCGCTATCACTATATACACATTAATGTTGCATTCGTTTTGCCGTCTATCAAAACTCTGCTATCCTAGCAAGATGAAGAAGACCTAGCAAGGCGCAGGCTTCAAATTTCATGTACAATCACGGAGATAAACCTTGTTGTCAGAGGATTTCAGCAACATGTTTCAATGGAACCACCCCCCCTCAAAGAACGTCCCATATGGAAAGTATACTTTCATATTCTTCTTACTGGGTTGCTTATCCCTTCCTGCATGTGCCTCAACAACTCCCAATGGGGAACCAAACGATCGTTTCGACGCAGGTGCAACAAGGGAGAAACCGAGAGAAACAGAAACAAGCAGAGAGACAGAAACAAGCAGAGAGACAGAAACAAGCAGAGAGACAGAAACAAGCAGAGAGATAG